>JAZNIP010000351.1:0-4275 GCA_045577575.1 Lachnospiraceae bacterium
CCCACATCTCCCTGAATCAAACGATTCATTACAAAGCTGCCCTGCATATCCGCTTTGATTTCTTCCCATACCTTTTCCTGCGCATTTGTTAAATGATATGGCAGCTTTTCCAAAAAACGAACCGTATCTGCCGTTTCCAACATTCGATAGGGGCTTTCCATTTTTTCGCATTCCTCACGGCATTTGCGAATCTGTATCATAAATCGAAGAAACTCTTCAAATACCAGTCTGCGTCTTGCCTTCAAAAGACTCTCTTCGCTTTGCGGAAAATGCATTTGAAGCAATGCTTCACGATAGCCCGTCAATTCATAGCGTTTTCGTATTTCTTCCGGCAGATAATCGACAAGCTCCTCACAGGCAGAAAATGCCTGCTGTACTGCTTTCGTAACGATATGATTGGTCAATCCTTTGGTCAAAGAATAGCGGGGTTGTCTTGTATCCAAAAGCCTTTCATAGGCATCGACCGTATACACTGTGGGCTGTTCCATTTTCCATTTTCCCGGCTTTCCCTGTACCGTTCCGCGAAACACATACTCGACATCGGGTTTAATTACATTTTTTAAATATGGCATATTAAAAAATGTAAGCGATAGTTCTTCCCGTCCATCCGTTATTTTGCAGTTTGAAATCGTAAGCTGTCTTATTTTTTTTCCGGAAATTCCACCCTTTAAGCATCCGCGCACCGCACAGACCCCACCTGTTTGCATATCAGTAAAGGAAACCGTGCTTTCAAAAGTATCATAGGCTGCCGGATAATATGTCAGTAAATCTTCTATTGTAAAAATTCCAAGTCTGGCAAAAAGAGCAGCCGTTTTATCTCCGACTCCCTTTAATTCTTTCATTTCCGCCTGTTCCTTCATCTGTTTACTCCTGCTGTTTCATTTTCCTCATTTTATCAGACTCCTCATTAAAATACAAATTACTATCCTACTATTTCACTTTTGTGCGTCAGTGTGATATACTTTATAGGATTATTTTTCCAACTTAATTGAAAGGATATTACTCAAGATGAACTTAAAAAATTGTCCCATTTGTACAACGAAACTAAAAAACCAGAACGGACGACTTACTTGTCCCTCCTGTGGTTACCATGTTTCCTCCGGCAACGAATCTCCAAAAGCCGGAGCTGTATCATCCTATACTACACAAACAACAAAGCCGATATCCGCATCGATACCGTCCCCAAAACCTCGTCCGGCCTTTGACACTCAGTCTGATACGCATACTTCGCAGCCGGTCGTATATGTTTCCTCATCTGCGGCAAAGAAAAAATCACACATCGGACTGGTTGCACTTATCGGCGTTATCCTTGTGTCCTTCTTTATTCTTTTATCTGTAGCATACTACATTATTGGTGAAATGGATGATAATTTTTCATCTGCCTCTTCTTATGTTTCAGAGGCTTTGAATGAGGACGAGTTCTTCGACTCAGATTTGACATATCCACTTCCGGAATCCGAATTTTTCCAGGAGCTTGTATCGCAGATATTCGAGAAAAAATTTGATGAAATTACCGAGGAGGATATCGCCCGGATAACACAGCTTCATTTTTATTATGATGCAGACGACCGCGAATGTGTCTATGCATTTCTGGATGACGGTTCTGTATACAACTACTTTGTAAACAATGAGCTTTATGCCGACTACGCTGATTTATCCTGCTTTACAAATATGGAATTATTGACACTGGAATATGGTTATCCGTCCACCTATGATTTAGAGGGACTTACAAACCTCACCGGCATTGCCTCGGACATGTCACTGACAGATTTGGCAGAAGCTCTTCCCTGTCCGGAAAAGCTTACCACCGTTGAAATCTATTCAACTATTTTTGTAAGCTCTCTGGAAGGGATTGAGGCATTCCCGAATCTGACCTCACTTACCGTAGATTCCTCAAGTCTGGAAGATATCAGTCAGCTTTCTTCTGCACCCCAGTTGGAGCAGCTAAATCTGACAAACTGCGATTGGCTTGAGGATTTCAGTCCTCTCTATGAACTGACAAATTTAGCAACCCTTACCATAGATTCCTCTGCCTTAAAGGATATCGGCTTTGTCAAAGAAATGCCAAACCTGTCTTATTTGTGCATCCGCAATGCCGAGCTACTCAAATCCATTGATGCTCTTTCGGAGCGTGCCGACACCATGCATTATTTGTATCTGGAGGACACATGGGAACTGGAGGATTACAGTGTACTCGAAACACTGACCAATCTGGAGGAGCTTCAATTTTATGTATCCTCATATCAGGACAGTGCACTTCCCTCTTTTGAAGCGATGGAAAATCTGACTTATTTAAATATTTACGGAGCAGGAGATTTATCCGCGCTCTCCGGTGCAAAAAATCTGTTGTATTTAACTTTGGACAGCTGTAATTGTGAAAATCTTTCCTTCCTTTCAAACATGGAATCACTGCTCTCCTTAGAGCTCACTTATATGTCAGGTTATTTTGTGGATCTGGAGCCGATTAAAGCCTTGCCAAAGCTACAACGTCTGATTATCAACGACAGTACTGCTTATGCAAATGTGGAGTCCCTGCTCGGCATTCCTACCCTGACAGAGTTTTACATGAACGGCTGTGAAATCGGCTTCCGCCCGGATTTGGTGCCATATAACGAAAATTTGATGATTCTGGATATGAGCGATGTGACCCTGTACCCGATTGAAAATCCAAACGATTACGGATGGTTAGAGGATAACGAAGAGCTTCTTTTATCTGAACATACCGAAATTTTTGCCAACTTCCCTCATTTATGTGAGCTTTATTTAGCCCAGAATGATTTGGATGACATCAGCTTTATTTCAGAAATCGGCCTTCACGATTTGCAGGTTCTGGATATTACCGGCAACTATATTACTGATTTATCTCCGCTTTCCGAGCTGGAATACCTGCATACAATAAAAGGTGCAGGAAATCCGTTTGCAAATACTACTGATTTTGACAGCATTCTGCTTCGTTAATTCCTGCACACTCTTTGATTTACAGCTTATACTCTACAGCGTCAGACCTTAAACGGTTTCAAAAAACATTTCTTTTAAGGTCTGGCGCACAATATTACGAATCATATCAGCAGTTATCTCATTAAAGTTTTCCATAATTTCAGATTCTGCTTCCATGCTTTTCTTACCCGCCTTGCTCTCTTGCATTTCAACATCAGGATAATCCCGTTTGATATTTTTATACAAATAAACAATGGAATTGGAATTTTCGCAATTGGTAAAGCCGATATAATGCTCAATTGCCTGATAATCTGTCACACGATTTCTGGTTGTTGCAAAGGCATTACGGATGGCACGTTCCACCCTTGACGCGGAATCCTGATTCATAGCTCCAATTTTATAATATAATGCAGTCCATTTCGGATTCTGCCATTCTTCTGTATCAAGAAGCATTACTGCGTCTGTAATATAGCGAAAGCCTTTCAGTTTAACAGGCATTCCAATCTCAATCAATACCTTTTCTACAATCTCCCTTTTCATAAAACTCTCCCTTTTTCATTCTTTCCTTTTTGTATTTTTTATGATACAATCCACATTATATATGAAAGCGCTATTACTTTAGTGTACAAAAAAAATTTTTTTTTGATAAAAAAAGATGAAAAAAAAGCTCCAAAAGTGACTACCGGGTGATGAAATATGATGACAAAACAGGAACTTGCTAAAAATTTTATTTTAAATATCGAAAAAGAACGTATTCGCCAAAATTTAACACAGGCACAGATGGCTTCCAAGCTGCAAATGTCCCTTTCCGGCTACAAAAAAATGATTTCCGGAGCAACAACAAAGATTGATTTACACATTATGTACTTGTTGCACAGCATGACCGGAAAATGGATTTTTGACCTTGTTGATGAGCATGATGAAAACATGGATTTGTTTTTAGGAATCAAACAACTGTCTCCCAGCCAGAAAAAAACAGTAAAAGGACTTGTTGATTTCGAATTGGAATTTGCTGCCGTTCATGAAAATACAGAGGATTACATTACTGTATATATTCCGACCGGTAACATGGAGGATGGAATGATTTTGGATTCCTATAACTACACAAAGATTAACGCTGCCTCCTATCGCAAAAAGTTTGGAGAAAAGCTGCATTGCGGCATTCAGGTAACCTCCGACCATCTTCATCCCGTTTACAATCTCGGAGATATTTTATTAATCTGTCGTGGTTCCATACGCGAGGGTGATACTGGTGTTTTTCTCAACAAGGAAAGCGGACGGGCATACATCCGCAAGCTGCTTCCTTCGGTTTCGTGGATTCTTGAACCAATTAACGGT
>JAZNIP010000352.1:0-16789 GCA_045577575.1 Lachnospiraceae bacterium
GAATTTTGTTTGTGCTGATTAATGCCATTCAGGCAACGGGAGCGGCACTTCCGGCACTGATTTTATCCGTCAGTCGACAGGGACTTTTGTATATTCCGATTGTATTTGCATTTCATAAGCTGTTGCATACGGCTCAGACGCTTGCCCTTGCACAGCCGGTAACGGATTACTTTGCTGCTGCGTTGGCAGCGATATTGTTTTGGGTTACCTACAGGAAATATATAAAACGGTTTGGGACAACATAGAGACGGACTTTTCTTGACTGAAACATATTCTTGCACTATAATAAAAAATAATGTCCGGATTTCAAAATGCGGGCAATAATCTCAGATAAAGAAGGTAAAGTGCAGCGATGATAAAGAGTATGACCGGCTTCGGCAGATGTGAGGTTTCCGAAGCAGAACGCAAATTCACCGTAGAGATGAAAGCAGTAAATCACAGGTATCTGGATGTAAATATTAAGATGCCTAAAAAGCTGAATTTCTTTGAGTCTTCTATTCGTACCCTGCTCAAAAAATATATTGAGCGCGGAAAGGTAGATGTCTTTATTACTTATGAAGACTATACGGAAAACAATGTGTGCATTAAATACAATCAGGATATTGCAGAAGAATACCTGAAATATTTAAAGCAGATGGCACAGGATTTTTCTCTGGATGATGATGTGCGTGTTTCTACTCTGTCCAGATATCCGGAGGTATTTACGATGGAGGAGCAGACCATTGACGAAGAACAACTCTGGAAAGGGCTGGAAAAGGCTGTCAGTGGTGCGGCAGAGAGCTTTGTTCAGGCGAGAATTACCGAGGGAGAAAATCTGAAAAATGATTTAATTGCAAAACTGGACGGTATGCTGGAGCATGTGGACTTTATTACAGAGCGTTCTCCGCAGATTATTACCGAGTATAAAGAAAAGCTGCGTGAAAAGGTACAGGAGCTGTTGGAGGATACCAAGATTGATGAAGCCCGTCTTTTAACAGAAGTGACGATTTTTGCGGATAAGGTGTGTGTGGATGAAGAATTAGTAAGATTGAGAAGCCACATCGCACAGACAAAAGAGGCTTTGCAGGGAGGCGGCGGTATCGGACGTAAGCTGGACTTTATTGCGCAGGAAATGAACCGGGAAGCCAATACTATCCTATCCAAAACAACGGATTTAGAGGTTTCGGGTCGTGCCATTGAATTAAAGACGGAAATCGAAAAGGTACGTGAGCAGATACAGAATATTGAATAGACGGTGAAAAAATTGAATCACTTAATTCATATCGGATTTGGAAACATTGTAAATACAAATAAAATTATTGCAATTGTGAGCCCCGACTCTGCACCCGTAAAGCGTTTGGTGCAAAAGGCAAAGGAAACGGGAATGGCAATCGATGCCACACAGGGCAGAAAGACTAAGGCAGTACTTGTCATGGAAAACAGTCAGGTAGTGCTTTCTGCACTTTTGCCGGAAACAATTGCAAACAGAGCACAGGTAGAAAAGGTAGAGGACGATGAAGCGTAAAGGTATTTTGGTCGTAGTATCCGGGTTTTCAGGAGCCGGTAAGGGGACACTGATGAAGCGTCTTCTGGAAGAATATGACAATTATGCATTGTCTGTTTCGATGACAACGCGTAATCCACGTCAGGGCGAAGAAAACGGAAGAGAATATTTTTTTGTTTCCCGTGATGTATTTGAACAAAAGATTGCAGAGGGCGGGTTGATAGAGCATGCCCAATATTGCGGTAACTATTACGGTACACCAAAAGAATATGTAGAAAGTCAACTGGAGCAGGGCAAGGATGTTATTCTGGAAATTGAGATACAGGGTGCATTAAAGGTAAAGGAAAAGTTCCCAGAGGCACTTTTACTTTTTGTGACACCGCCCACTGTACAGGAACTGAAAAAGAGATTAGTTGGCAGAGGGACGGAGACTGTGGAAGTCATTGATGCAAGACTTTCCCGTGCCGGAGAAGAAGCAGAAGGAATTGAAGAGTATGATTATCTTGTCATCAATGATGACTTGGATACATGTGTGGAGCAGATGCATGCACTGATTCAGGGAGCGCATAATGCTCCTGTCAGAAATACAGAATTTATAGAAAATATCAGAACCCAGTTAAAAATGCTGGCGAAAGGAGAAAAATAATGTTACATCCATCTTATTCCGATTTAATGAAAGTAGTAAACAGTGAGGTTGAGGAGGGCGAAGCACCGGTAGTCAACAGCAGATATTCGATTGTTATGGCAACCTCTAAACGCGCTCGTCAGATAATTGGCGGTGAAGACGCATATGTGAATACAGACGGCAAAAAGCCTCTTTCGGTTGCAGTAGAAGAACTGAATGAGTCCAGAATTAAGATTCTGAATGATGATGAAGAATAAAGGCGATTTGATGAGAGTATTATTTGTGTCACTGGGCTGCGATAAGAATCTTGTGGATTCGGAAGTTATGATTGGCATGCTCGCAAAAAAAGGATATTCCTTTACCGATGATGAAACGCAGGCAGACATTGTAGTTGTCAATACCTGCTGTTTTATCAACGATGCAAAAGAAGAAAGTATTAAAAATATACTGGAAATGGCAGAACTGAAAAAAGAAGGAAGGATACAGGCACTGCTTGTAACAGGTTGCCTGGCACAGCGTTATCAGGAGGAAATCCGTACAGAGATTGAAGAGGTGGATGCTATTCTTGGTACGACTGCTATTGACAAAATCGTAGAAGCGATTGATGAAGTAATGGCAGGAAAGCGGAACAACTATTTTTCCGATATCAGTAGTCTGCCGGATGTATATAAAGAAAAAAGGGTCGTTACTACTGGCGGCCATTTTGCATATTTAAAGATAGCAGAGGGGTGCGATAAGCACTGCACGTATTGTATTATTCCTAAGGTGCGTGGCAGCTTTCGAAGTGTGCCGATGGAACATCTGGTGGCAGAGGCACAGCAGCTTGTGGAGGATGGTGTAAAAGAGCTAATACTTGTGGCTCAGGAAACCACCCTGTATGGGAAAGACTTATATGGCGAAAAGAGTCTTCCGAAGCTGTTAAAAGAGCTCTGTAAAATAGAAGGTTTAAAGTGGATTCGGATTCTGTACTGTTACCCGGAGGAGATTACTCCGGAACTGATAGAGACGATTAAGACAGAAAAAAAGATTTGTCATTATCTGGATATTCCGATTCAGCATGCCAGTGATAATATTCTGAAAAGAATGGGAAGGCGGACATCACAGGAAGAATTGCGGGAGATGATCGGCAGACTCAGGGAGGCAATACCGGATATTTGTCTGCGGACTACGCTTATTACCGGCTTTCCGGGAGAGACGCAGGAGGACTACGAGGAGTTATACCGATTTGTCAATGAAATGGAATTTGACAGGTTGGGTGTGTTTACTTATTCACCGGAGGAGGGTACTCCGGCGGCGAATATGGCGGAGCAGATACCGGAAGAGGTCAAGGTATTTCGGCGTGATGAACTGATGGAGCTGCAGCAGGCGATTGCTTTTGAAAAGGCAGAGGAGACAGCACAGCAGACTCCGATAGTGGATGCTTTTATTGAAGGCAGACTTCCGGAGGAGGGGGTGTATTTAGCCCGTACCTACAAGGATGCACCGAATGTTGATGGATTTTTATTCCTTCGTGCGGATCGGGATTTAATGAGTGGAGACTTCGTTAAGGTACAAATAACCGATTCCAATGAATATGATTTGATAGGAGAGATGCTTGATGAATTTACCGAATAAACTTACATTGCTGAGAGTTTGTCTCATACCTTTTTTTGTAATATTTCTGCTTGCGGATATTTTTGGGGCAGCAGATGATTGGATTGCGCTTGCTATTTTTATCATTGCCAGCCTTACGGATATGTTGGACGGCAAAATCGCAAGAAAATACAATCTGGTAACAAATTTCGGTAAGCTGATGGATCCGCTTGCAGATAAACTGCTTGTCAGTGCAGCACTGATTTGTCTGACTGCTATGGACAGACTGGCGGCATGGATTGTCATTGTGATTATCAGTCGTGAATTTATTATCAGTGGTCTGCGTCAGATTGCTTCCGATAACGGGATTGTTATTGCGGCAAGCTATTGGGGCAAATACAAAACGACGTTTCAGATTATTATGATTTGTCTTCTGATTGCAAACATGAGTGCACTCGCGGTAGTAACGATGATTGTGACTTGGGTTGCGGTCGCACTTACCATTATTTCAATGGTTGATTATATGTATAAAAACAGAAAGGTTTTTTTGGAGGATAAGTAAAATGACCGTAGAACTGATTTCAGTAGGAACGGAAATTCTGCTTGGAAACATCGTAAATACAAACGCAGCCTATCTGGCAGAACAGTGTGCCGGACTGGGGCTTTCCTGTTTTTATCAGACGGTAGTCGGTGATAATGAGGAAAGACTGACACAGACCCTGCAGACGGCATTGGAGCGGTCTGATATTGTTATTTTATCGGGAGGACTTGGTCCGACGCAGGATGATTTGACAAAAGAAACTGCGGCGAAGGTTCTTGGAAAGCCGCTTCAGATGGATGAGCATTCCAAAAAGCGGATTGAAGAATATTTTACAAGACGACGGATTGAGTTGACGGAAAATAATTGGAAACAGGCAATGGTACCGGAGGGGGCGATTGTTGTAGACAATGCCAACGGAACCGCTCCGGGGATTATTATGGAAACGGAAACGAAAAAGATAATTTTGCTTCCGGGACCACCGAATGAACTGATTCCTATGTTTGAGACCTCTATTTATCCTTATTTGTCAGAAGCAGAACCGGGAGTTATTTATTCGCAGACGGTAAAGCTTTGCGGTATCGGTGAAAGCAAGGCAGAAACAATGGTTGCTGATTTAATTGCGGAGCAGGAAAATCCTACGATTGCGCCTTATGCGAAAACAGGAGAGGTTCACCTGCGTGTTACTGCAAAGGCGGCTTCCGAAAAGGAAGCCAAAAAAATGTTAAAGCCGGTCGTAAAGGAATTAAAAAATCGATTTGGGATTTGTGTTTATACAACAGATGAAAATGTGACCTTAGAGCAATCGGTGGTTGATTTGCTTGTAAAAAATGATTTGACGGTAACGACTGCGGAATCCTGTACAGGAGGACTTTTGGCAGCACGGTTAATCAATGTGCCGGGAGTATCCGAAGTGTTTAAATCAGGCCACGTTACTTATTCCAATAAGGCAAAGAAAAAGTTGCTTGGAGTAAAGAAACCTTCTCTTGATAAATTCGGTGCAGTTAGTGAAAACGTGGCAAAGGAGATGGCAAAGGGTGCGTCTTCTACCTCAAAAGCAGACGTAGCGGTAGCGATTACCGGAGTGGCGGGACCGGATGGTGGCAGTGAAGAAAAGCCGGTCGGTCTTGTATATATTGCCTGCAGTGTGTGTGGCAAAATGAAAGTGAAAGAATATTTATTCTCCGGAAATCGCAGCAAAATACGGGAAAACAGTGTGGTGGCAGCACTTACTCTTATGCGTCAGTGCATTTTGGAATATTATAGTGAAGTAACATTCCGTTAGTGAGGAAACGAGTATGAATGAACAAACAGGGGAAAATTACAGCTTTTGTCCGCAGTGCGGTACATTAATGGAAAACGGCATTTGCCCTGAGTGCGCAAGGAAAAATGCATCTACAGGAGTTTATTCCGCAGAGCATTATCCGCAACAGCCGCAAGATAGGAATCCGCAGAATATCTATCAGGGGCAGCCGAATGCGTACCGGCAGAATGCCTATCAGGGACAGCCGAATGCGTACCAGCAGAATACCTATCAGGGACAGCCGAATGCGTATCAGCAGAATGCTTATCAGGGACAGCAATATACATATCAGCAAAACGGTTTTTACGGTCAGAATAACGGAAACAGTCAGTACAGTCCGTATATGCAGCCGAAAAAGGATAATAAGGTATGGGTAATTATTGGGATAATAACGGCTGTTGTCATTTTGATCGGAACGATTGTAGGCAGTTTTTTCTATGGATATTTTCTGATGAAGTTTTCAGAGGATGGTGCAGAAATTTTTGCCGAAGAATTCGGAATGGAAGAAAATTTTGCGGATGACGATGCAGAAGGCTTCGAACGGGGGAGCGATGAAGAGGATTACGGTTATGAGGCAGAGGAGGATTACACTCCTTCACCGGATGATGAATATTATTACGGACCGTGTGATTCCATCAACACGGATGTCCCCTATTCCTTTATTAATAAAACCTATACAAATGAAGACTTGGAAAATGATATTGATATTGTAATTAATTATCTGGAGCTGAAAGGGGAAGGAATTCCTAATCTGGATGAGTTAAATAAAGCGTTGGAAACCGAGGCACTTTATTATGTTGAGGATTTT
Source organism: Lachnospiraceae bacterium (assembly GCA_045577575.1). Taxonomy (GTDB): domain Bacteria; phylum Bacillota; class Clostridia; order Lachnospirales; family Lachnospiraceae; genus VSOB01. The sequence goes on from JAZNIP010000352.1 coordinate 6,330, forward strand.
GCTAAGGATACTTATTATGCAGAGTATGGTGAGAGCTTTGTAGTATATATTTCGTCCTATGTAACCTATAATGATGAAAACATTGTCAGCATTGTGCTGGATGAGTATGTAGCGATGGATGATATGTATCATGTAGATTTGTATCCGATTAATATTGATGTGAAAAACGGAGTTGTTCTGGATAATGAGAGCCTTTTGCAGATTGATGAAGAGTTTGCAAAGGAGTTTCGGGAGCGAAATAATAAGCAAAACGGAAACATTGATTATCTGGACTCCATATCTGATGAAGAGGTAGCAGAGCTGCTTCAGGATGAGAATTGGGTAATAGCATATTATACACCTCTCGGAATGGAGATTGGAATGAATTACAGTACCGATACTTCCGGCGGATGGTTTACCGTTACCTACAAGGATTATGAAGATTATCTGAAAAAATTCTAAAATCTGAAAAATTAAAGTCTGAAATTCTTTTGGGGTGCAGCACAGTCAGCGGTGCTGCATCCTATAAAATAGAAAGAAATTTATCCCGTCAAAATTATTTCCAAAAATAAAAAGAAAGTAATTGACAAAATCGAACAGATGTTTTAATCTATTTTCAGAACGAATGTTCTGAATGAGAGTTGAGTTTAATAAGGAGAGTTACATATGGAAAGAGATGATAAATTAAAGGCATTAGATGCCGCATTAGGACAGATTGAAAAGCAGTTTGGCAAGGGTGCCGTGATGAAGCTGGGAGATACCAGTGCACACATGAATGTGGAGACGATTCCTACCGGTGCGCTCAGTCTGGATGTGGCATTAGGATTAGGCGGTATTCCAAAGGGAAGGATTATTGAGATTTATGGACCGGAGTCCAGTGGTAAGACAACGGTTACCTTACATATGATAGCAGAAGTACAGAAAAGAGGCGGGATTGCAGGCTTTATTGATGCAGAGCATGCATTGGATCCGGTTTATGCCAAAAATATCGGTGTGGATATTGATAATCTTTATATTTCACAGCCGGATAACGGAGAACAGGCATTGGAAATAACGGAGACGATGGTACGTTCCGGGGCGATGGATATTATTGTTGTGGACTCGGTTGCGGCACTTGTTCCTAAGGCAGAAATAGACGGAGATATGGGAGACAGTCATGTTGGCTTACAGGCGCGTCTGATGTCGCAGGCACTTCGTAAGCTGACTGCAGTAATCAGTAAGTCGAATTGTACAGTTGTATTTATTAATCAGCTTCGTGAAAAGGTTGGTATTATGTTTGGCAATCCGGAAACGACAACCGGTGGACGTGCCTTAAAGTTTTATTCTTCCGTTCGTATGGATGTAAGAAGAATTGAGACGTTGAAGCAGAGTGGGGAGGCAATCGGTAACCGTACGAGAGTTAAGGTTGTGAAAAATAAAATTGCTCCTCCGTTTAAAGAGGCGGAGTTTGATATTATGTTTGGGCAGGGTATTTCCAGAGAGGGAGATATTCTTGACTTAGCAGCAGAGTGCAGCGTCATTAATAAGAGTGGCGCGTGGTATGCTTATGAAGGAACGAAAATTGGACAGGGACGAGAAAATGCAAAACAATATCTGCGCGATAATCCGGCATTTTGCCAGGAGGTAGAAAATAAAGTGCGAGAGTATTACGGACTTGGCGGCATGCTGGAGATTCCGGTAGCAGAAAGCACTGCCAAAGATGAGAGTAAGAAAGAGAGTAAATAATACGCATGACAGTGACTGCGGTTGAAGCAATATCAAAAACAAGAAGTAAGGTTTTCCTTGATGGAGTATTTGCCTTTGTATTATACAAAGGCGAATTGCATAAATACGGTATTTCAGAAGGAGAAGAGGTTACGGAAGCAGATGTAGAGGAACTGTTTTCGCAGGTGCTTCCAAAGCGAGCGAAGCTACGTGCCATGAATTTATTAAAGAGCAGGCAGTATACGGAAAAGCAATTAATGGATAAGCTGATGCTCGGCGGTTATACAGATGAGTTGGCACGGTTGGCAGTAGATTATGTGAAATCCTATCGTTATATCGATGATGTGAGATATGCATATGATTATATGACCTGCCATATGCAAAACCATAGTATAAAAGAAATTGAACAAAAGCTGTTGCAAAAGGGGATATCAAAAGAACAGATACATCAAGCGATGGAGCAGCATATGGAAAATGGTGAGCTCCCGGATGAAAAAGATATGATTCGCAGACAGCTTGAAAAGAAGCATTGTCTGGGAAAAAAGTTGGATGAAAAAGAGAAACGGCGGATTTACGGCTATTTATATCGAAAAGGGTTTTCGCAGGAGGCAGTAAGTCGGGTGCTTCGGGAGAGTGAACGGTCAGAGTGGGCATAGTTTTACTTGACATAACATCAAATAACGTATAAAATTAATGTGTTGTAATTTTTGACAATTAGGGTGCACAGCGGTGTATCCTATATCAGATATTTGTACAATGAAAAATGAATAAGGAGGTGCTCCTGTACATGCTTTATGTAGTAGCAGTAGTTGTTACGCTTCTTATTGCAGTTCCGGTATCCGCTATGGCGGCTACATCCTATCGCAAAAAGGTTGTAGAGGCAAAGATTGGTAACGCGGAGGATAAAGCAAGAGAAATTATTGATGAAGCTTTAAAGACTGCAGAGGCGAAGAAGAGAGAAGGCTTGCTTGAGATTAAAGAAGAGTCCATTCGTACAAAGAATGAACTTGATAAAGAAATCAAGGAACGTCGTGCTGAAGTGCAGCGCTCAGAACGCAGAGTTTTGCAGAAAGAAGAGAACATTGATAAGAAAGCAGAATCCATTGAGAAGAAGGAAGCGGCATTAACAGCGAAAGAAGAAGAACTTGGAAAGATGCGGGAAGAGATTTCCAAGCTGAATGAACAAAGAGTACAGGAACTGGAACGAATCTCTGGATTAACCTCCGAACAAGCAAAAGATTATTTGTTGAAGACTGTTGAAGATGAAGTAAAACATGAAACAGCCATGATGATTAAAGAAATGGAGAGTCGGGCAAAGGAAGAGGCAGACAAAAAAGCTAAGGAATATGTAGTGACTGCTATTCAGAAATGTGCCGCAGATCATGTGTCTGAAACGACAATTTCCGTAGTTCAGCTTCCTAATGATGAGATGAAGGGAAGAATCATCGGTAGAGAGGGAAGAAATATTCGTACCCTTGAAACAATGACTGGTGTGGATTTGATTATTGACGACACGCCGGAAGCAGTTATTTTATCCGGTTTTGATCCAATCCGAAGAGAGGTTGCGCGTATTGCTCTTGAAAAATTGATTGTTGACGGACGTATTCATCCGGCAAGAATTGAAGAAATGGTAGAAAAAGCGCAGCGTGAAGTAGAGGTAATGATAAAAGAAGAGGGTGAAGCAGCTACACTGGAAGTTGGTGTACATGGTATTCATCCTGAACTTGTCAGGTTACTGGGCAAGATGAAATTCAGAACGAGCTATGGTCAGAATGCATTAAAGCATTCGATAGAAGTAGCACAGCTGTCAGGCTTATTGGCTGCAGAAATGGGTCTGGATGTCAGACTTGCAAAACGTGCCGGACTGTTGCATGATATCGGTAAAGCAGTAGACCATGAAATGGAAGGCTCCCATATTCAATTGGGTGTTGAGCTTTGCAGAAAATATAAAGAGGGTCCTGTGGTTGTCAACAGCGTGGAATCTCACCACGGTGATGTGGAAGCACAGTCTTTAATTGCGTGCCTTGTACAAGCAGCAGATACAATTTCTGCGGCAAGACCGGGTGCAAGACGCGAAACAGTAGAGACATATACAAGCAGATTAAAACAGTTAGAAGAAATAACAAACAATTTCAAAGGTGTCGACAAATCTTTTGCTATTCAGGCAGGTAGAGAGGTTCGTGTTATGGTAGTTCCAGAACAGATTTCGGATTCTGACATGGTACTTCTGGCACGTGATATTTCAAAACAGATTGAAGCTGAATTAGAGTATCCGGGACAGATTAAAGTAAATGTTATCCGTGAATCACGCGTAATCGAATATGCGAAGTAGAATAGTATTGCTTATAGAAAAAGGAAACGTTATACGTTTCCTTTTTTTATTTGATGTGATACAATACGAATGGGTAATAATATTAGTGTAAAGTGTAAAGCGGAAAGGAGCAACAAATGTTAGTATTAATGGGTGGTATGCTTGTTATTATTATTGCAGTGGTTGTAGTGGCAGCTGTATCTGCAGTTGTATCTGCCGTGGCAGCAAGCGAAGATATTGATTCATAATAAATTTTTCTTGTGTATTTTACTATCTTGTAGTAAAATATCAGCAATGTGCAATGTTTGATTGTATACAATTATCCAATTAGACATTATGTATTGGAAAAAGAAGGATTTAAGGACGGTGCAGGATGATGAAACCATTCAAAGAGATGAGCAGAGAAGAATTGCTTGCATGTAAAGAGGAGCTGGATGTCAGATATAAAGAGGCACAGGGAAAAGGATTAAATTTAAATATGTCTCGTGGAAAGCCGGAAACCATGCAGCTTAATATGGGTATGGGGCTGCTTGAGGCATTAAAGGCTGATTCTGTGCTTGAGGCAGAGGACGGAACGGATTGCCGTAATTATGGCTGTTTGGAAGGAATTCCAGAGGCAAGAGAGCTGATGGCGGAAATTATGGGAATTAAAGATGCCTCTAATGTGATTGTGTTCGGAAATGCGAGTCTTTCGATTATGTATGATACAGTTTCGCGTTCTGTTACACATGGTGTTATGGGAAGTACACCGTGGTGCAAATTGGATAAAGTGAAATTTTTATGTCCTGTTCCGGGATATGACAGACATTTTGCAATTACACAGCATTTTGGCATAGAAATGATAAATATTCCGATGACACCGGATGGACCGGATATGGATTTGGTAGAAAAATATGTATCTGAGGATGCGTCGGTTAAGGGCATTTGGTGCATACCGAAATATTCCAATCCGCAGGGCATATCCTATTCTGATGAAACGGTAAGAAGATTTGCAGCACTAAAACCGGCTGCAGAGGATTTTCGTATTTATTGGGACAATGCATATGTAGTGCATCATCTGTATGAAGAGGAACAGGATGAGATTTTGGATATTTTGGAGGAATGTGAAAAGGCAGGACATCCGGATATGGTGTATGAGTTTGCATCGACTTCCAAAATCAGTATGGCAGGTGCCGGAATTGCAGCTATGGCATCTTCAAAAGCAAATCTGGATTTTGTAAAAAAATCGATGACGATTCAGACAATCGGATACGATAAAATAAATCAGCTGCGCCATGTGAGATATTTCAAAAATCTGGATGGTGTAAAGGCACATATGAGAAAGCATGCTGAAATTATGAGACCCAAGTTTGAGGCAGTATTAGAGGTGCTGGAACGAGAACTTGGAGGTCTGGAAATCGGCAGTTGGGTAAAGCCTAAGGGAGGTTATTTCATTTCCTTTGAGGCAATGGAAGGTTGTGCGAAAGAGATCGTTAAAAAATGCAAGGAAGCCGGTGTCGTTTTAACCGGTGCAGGAGCACCGTTTCCATATGGAAAGGACCCGAAGGATAGTAATATCCGTATTGCACCATCTTATCCGACGGCAGAGGAAATGGCTTTGGCAACCGATTTGTTTGTGCTTTGTGTAAAGCTTGCCAGTGTGGAGAAGCTTTTGGGGCAGAGCAAATAAGTGGAGATATGGTATGAGCGATGAGATTAAGCGTATTGATAGAACTCTGATTCATAAGGGAGCGATTATTGAATATTACGAGGATACTATGCAGCTTCCGAACGGAAAGAAAGCAGGATGGGATTTTATAAAACATAATGGGGCCGCTGCGGTTATTCCGGTGACAGAGGACGGAAAGATTATTATGGTAAGTCAGTATCGGAATGCATTGGAGCGGTATACGCTTGAAATTCCGGCCGGAGGTTTGAATCCGGGAGAAGCAACAATAACTGCGGCTGCCAGAGAATTGGAGGAAGAGACGGGATATCGGGCGACGGACGAATTGGAGCTTTTGCTTTCCATTTATACGACAGTTGCATTCTGCAATGAAAAGATAGATATATATGTAGCCAGAAATCTTGTAAAAACACAGCAGCATCTGGATGAAGATGAATTTTTAAATGTTGGTGCGTATACGTTGGAGGAACTGGAGCAGATGATATTTGAGCAAAAGATACAGGATGCAAAAACAATATCCGCATTAATGGCATATAAAGTGAAATACGGCATATAATTGTGAAAAAGAGAAAGTCGGATATGCTGTGAGAATAATGAGACTATATGGGAAAAGGGCAGAACGACCGAATTGGGCACTGCCCTTTTTTGCAGGATTGGCGGCAGGGATTTTTTGTGTGTATTTAAATACGGACAGTTTTTTGGCAGAAAACGGTCTTTTGAGCAGGATGAGTCTGGAGCGGCTTGGGAGACTTGATTTAAATGAAAATGCGTTCTTTTTTTATGTGTTCGGAAAGCGGCTTGGATTTGTGTGGCTGGCGGCAATTCTGGCGACTACGTTTGCGGGAATTGTGACAACGTATTTGCTTGTACTATGGATAGGAGCGTGTGGCGGTGTTATTGCTGCCGTTGCCGTTATGAGATATGGGATAAAAGGATTTCTGCTATTAGCCGGAGGAATGATGCCGCAGTTCTTATTATATTTCCCTGCCTTTATTATGCTGGCAGATTGGTGTATAAAAACCTGTCTTCGGTTGTATTATCCGATAGTGGATTATACGGAGCTGCAGCCGGAAAAATCAAAAAAAACAGAGACGATAGGTCGATTCCTTTTCATTCACGGAGTTGTCATAATCGGTGTTATTTTAGAAAGTTATGTAAATCCAAATTTAATTACAGAATTATTAAAAATATTTTAAGTATACATTTTACAAGATGTAGTATATGGAAAAAACAGGGTTTTCGATATCTTGTATTTTTAGGAGAAAATGCCCTTTTTTGTAGGAAAAATGCTGAAAAATATCGTTTGCTTTTCAAAGGTAACTTGATTATAATGTTACCTAGACACCCTTTGGAAAGGGAAGAAATTACCTTATGAGGAAAGGCACAGATTCCATGCAGAGTGATATTACAGCATTTATTTCTTATTTACATAATGTAAAAAAGACTTCTGACAATACCAGACTGTCTTATAAAAGGGATTTGTGTAAGTTTGCTGATTTTATGGCAAAACGGGAGATTTCTGCTTTTGAACAGATTGAGGCAGAGGATTTGAAAGCTTATGTGAACTATCTGAATGAACAGAAATTTGCGGCTGCCACGATTTCCCGAAATATTGCTTCCATAAAAGCAATTTATCAATATTTATGTCGGGAAAGAAGTGGCTTGGAGAATATTTCAGAGGAGCTGAAGGCTCCAAAGATAGAAAAACGCATTCCGGAAATTCTTTCTATGGAAGAGGTTGTACGTTTGTTGGAACAGCCTTGCGGTAGCAGTGAAAAAGAGATTCGAGATAAAGCGATGCTGGAGCTTTTGTATGCAACCGGAATCCGGGTGACGGAGTTGATTACGCTTTCCGTTCGGGATATTAATTTGCAAATGGGCTTTATTGTATGTAAGGATCATTCTAAGGAACGACTTGTACCGTTTGGTGAAGCTGCAAGAAGTGCAATGATGCGGTATCTGGAAGAGGTCAGAGAGGCAATGCTGACGGATCGTAATGAAGAGACTTTGTTTGTTAATTGCTCCGGTCAGCCGATGAGCAGACAGGGCTTTTGGAAGCTGATAAAGTATTACGCGAAAAAAGCAGGAATTCAGGCAGACATTACTCCGCATACGCTGAGACATTCATTTGCGGCACATCTTGTAGAAAACGGAGCGGATTTAAGAAGTGTACAGGAGATGTTGGGGCATTCCGATATTTCCACAACGCAAATTTATGCAAATATGAATCATAATCGAATCAGAGAAGTATATACAAAGGCTCACCCAAGAGGGTGAGCCTTTTCTATTCGTATTCTGCTATATCGTAAATCAGACGTTCGCTGTCTTCCCAACCGAGGCAAGGGTCGGTAATGGATTTACCATAGATACCTTCGCCGATTTTTTGAGAGCCTTCTAAGAGATAGCTTTCTATCATGACACCTTTTACCAGGCGATGAATATCCGGATTCAGCTTACGGCTATGCATAACCTCTTTTACAATACGAATCTGCTGCTTAAACTGCTTGTTAGAGTTGTTATGGTTAGAATCAATGATGCAGGCAGGATTTAATAAATCCATACCGTTATATTGCTCAAGCAGGCTGTTTAAATCTTCATAGTGGTAATTTGGGATATTTCTGCCGTATTTGATGACAGAGCCGCGCAAAACCGTATGAGCCAACGGATTTCCGGTAGTATTTACTTCCCAACCCCGATAAATAAAAGAGTGAGGATGCTGCGCCGCGTATACGGAGTTAAGCATAATGGAAAAATCACCACTGGTTGGATTTTTCATACCGGCAGGAACATCAAAGCCACTGACAGTCAGACGATGTTGCTGATCTTCTACTGAGCGTGCGCCGATTGCCACATAGGACAGAATATCGGACACATATCCCCAGTTTTCGGGATAGAGCATTTCATCGGCAGCGGTTAAGCCGGATTCTTCGATAGCGCGGATGTGCATTTTACGCATAGCAATGAGGCCTGCCAGAAAGTCCGGTTTTTTGCTTGGATCCGGCTGGTGCAGGATACCCTTGTAGCCTTCTCCGGTAGTACGGGGCTTGTTGGTATAAATTCTTGGAATCAGAATCAGCTTGTCCTTTACTTTTTCATTGACTTTGGAGAGCCGTGTGACATAGTCACAAACGGCATCTTCATTGTCGGCAGAGCATGGACCGATGATAACAAGGAATTTATCACTTTCTCCGGTAATTACTTTTTTTATTTCTTCATCTTTTTCTTTTTTTAATGCTGCAAGCTGTGCCGGAACGGGATATTGTTCACGGATTTCATCCGGAACAGGCAGCTTTTTTACATATTCGAATCCCATAAAGGTCTCCTTTCTCTACAAAAACATATCTATTATAATATAGAAAGTTTGTGAGAACAAGTTCAATTTCTTTTGGATATATGATATTTTACAGCAAGTAAATGAAAAACAGTTATTATAAGCTGACTAAAAAGCAGACCGTAGAGATAACCCTGTATACCAATGGAGGGAATGAGCAAAAATACAAAAAGAAGTCGGATAACAAGTGCGGTAACGTTAAAGAAGAAGGTAATTGCAGTTTTACCAAGTCCGTGCAGAATACTGGAAAGTGCACCGGACAAATAGAGCAGTGGGCAGATAAAACTGAGGGTCAGGATAAAGGAGCCTGCCATATTGCTTTTGAATAAAAGCATTCCTGCAAAATTACCGAATAAAAGAAAGCCCGCAGTACAAAGGGAGCCGAATAAAGTACAGTAAAAGACAGCTTTCTTTACAACGCGGTGGATGGTATGATGTCTGCCTGTTTCGTCTGCTTCTGAAATGACCGGAAGTAAAAGAACGCAGGCAGAGTTGACAAGTGCACTGGGAAACAGAACAAGAGGCAGTGCCATGCCGGTAAGAACTCCGTAGACAGAAAGTGCCTGAGATTGGGAAAAGCCATATTGAACGAGACAGTTTGGAATAGAAACGGCTTCAATGCTTTGCAGAAAATTGACTGCAAGGCGGCTGAGGGTAAGCGGAGTAGCAAGTACCAGTATTTTTTTTGTCATGGGCTCAGATGCTGTCCGTATGGCAGGAATGGTTGATTGCAGATGATGGAAGCGCAGAAAAGCAGCAGTTAAGGAAATCAGGGTAGAAGTACATTCTCCGACAGCAAGCCCTACAACGGCATAACCGATATGCGGGGCTTTTCCGTGTGAGATGGCATAGCCGGAAATAAGATAGACACTGCCTACCCGGGCAAGCTGTTCCAGAATCTGTGTCAGGGCAGGAACAGATGCCTGCTTGATTCCGTAAAAATAACCATTGATGAGTGAATGGGTGGCACAAAAGGGAATGGAAAGCGCAAAGATGCGCAGAAGCGGCGCACAGCGGGATTCCAGCAAAAAGTGTATGGAAATCCAGTCTGAGTATTGAAAAATAACCCATGTACAAAAGGCGGAAAGCGGCATGGAAATCAGAAAGGCACAGTGCAAAACATGCAGGGAGGATTTGGAGTCATGAGTCGTTGTCTCGGAGGCAGTATATTTGGATACGGCGGTCTGAATGCCTGCGGCAGTCAAAGAATAAGAAAGTGCCATGACAGGAGCAAGCAATTGATAAATGCCCATCCCTTCTTCACCAAAGGTTTGTGATAAAAAGGCTCTGTAAAAAAAGCCGATAAAGCGACTGAGAAAGCCGGCAATCGTGAGAATAAGTGTGCCGGTTGAGATATACATTTAATTGCATGAATAATAACTGTAATAAGTATGCGATATAGTTGTGTGAAGAGGATGCTAATGCTTTCACATGTGATGTCCTTGTTTCTTATATTCTTCTCGTGCTCC
>JAZNIP010000353.1:0-17040 GCA_045577575.1 Lachnospiraceae bacterium
GGGAATACACCATCTACACAGGATTTAAAGGAGCTTATGGTGCCGGATTATGCAGTGACAAATGTTATTTCGTTACTGGCAGTGGCAATCGTTGTGGGGATGGCATTTCACTCCTGTCTGCTTCCAGTGCTTGTGCTCATACCGATTACTATCGCAACCTATATTAATATGACGGTACCCTATTTGCAGGGCGAGAGCTTTATGTTTAATGGTTTTATTATTGTAAGCTGTATACAGCTTGGAGCAACGGTGGATTATTCTATTTTGCTGACCAATAATTATATGTACAATAGAGAGCATGGAATGGAGAAAAAGCAGGCAGCGATTGATGCGCTGCGGCGCAGTATGCTTTCCATTTTGACATCCGGCACCATATTGACGGTTGCAGGCTATGGTATTTATTATATTTCTTCGGTTAGTGCCATTTCTTCGCTGGGGCATCTGATAGGACGAGGAGGACTTATCAGTATGTGCCTTGTGATTTTGGCGATTCCGGCACTGCTGACAGTGTTTGATACATTAATTTTCAAAGAAAAGCAATTTACAGAAAAACGTATACAGCAGATAAAGAATTATAAGAGAAAAAAAGCAGGAGGAAATGAAAATGCATAAAATGGGTTGGAAACGAAGTGCCGTAATCAGTATGGCAACTGCTTTTGTAATATTTCATATGGCAGAGGTGACCATTCAGGCTGCACCGCCGGCCGTGCAGGTAGATGAAACTGCTTATATTAATCTGGACCATTACGGTAAAATTGAGGAAATCAATATTGTAAAGGGTTGTACATTAAACGGAAATACAAAAATTACAGATTACGGAAAGTATGAAAAAGTAGTTAATATGACAAATGATGCTGAGCCGACTGTGGAAAGCGGTAAGGTTGTCTGGGATTTGAGTGGTCAGGAGGACGAACGCTTTTACTTTGAATGCCGTAGTGATTCGCTTGCACAGGAGCTGCCGTGGGAAATTGATGTTACTTATCGTTTGAACGGCAGGGAATGCAGGGCGGAAGAGTTGGCGGGAGCCGACGGTATGGTTTCTCTTTTGATCGATGTGATTCCGAATGAAAAGGCGGATGAGTATTATAAAAATAATATGATTCTGTCCGCAGCAGTGGTCGTGGATATGGATAAGGATAATTATTCGTTGGAGGCACCGGGAGCACAGCTACAAACAATGGGAACCAAAAAGACGGTGCTGTTTATGGCACTTCCCGGAGAAACAGGAGCATTTCGTATTGATATTGGTACAAAAAGATTTGAAAATACAGGCATTATGTTTGTGATGATGCCGGCAACCTTATCATCCCTTGACCGAATAAATGATATAAGAGAGGTAAAGGAAACCGTGCGAGATTCGATGGATGCCATGAGTGAGAGTGCGGATGTGATACTGGACAATCTGGTTACCATGAAGCAGGGGCTGGAGGAAACACAGACAGGAATTCGTGCAGCGCAGGAGGCAAAGGCAGTTTATGACGGCGGACGCGAACAGGTACAGGCAGATGCAGATGCTGCCATTGCTTCTTTGGATGGAATCAGAGATAGTCTGATGCTGCTTTCTGCACAGACGGCTATTGAAAAAACGGATTATATTGATGCTATGAATCAGCTGGAGGTAATTCGTCAAAGTATTTTTGAAATGAATGAGTATATTGAGGATATGGAGGAAGCTTCCGGTGATTTGGAAGATTCCATGAAAAAATTGCGTCATACCATGAAGGATGGCTCAGAGGATGTAGAGGAAGAAATTCAGGAGGTATTGGAAGAGCTACAGGATATATATGGAAATACCGGAGAGCCTGAGGATTTGGGAAACTTACAGGTAGGAGCTGAAATAGGTTATCTGGCAGAATTTGCGGGTGTACTGACCAAATCTACCGTACCGGTACTGGAGGATACGGAAGGCGTTGTGCATGAGCTTGAAAACCTGTTGGATAAGGCAAGTGAGGTAATACATGAGGGCTACTCTCTGGGCGGACATATGACTCAGGATTACAAGGAGCATGTTCTGGTGCTTTTGGATGAAACACAGCAGTTTATGGATGCATCGGCAGCATCGGTAACCGCGATGCAGCAGTCACTGCGAAGCATGCGTTCCCTGATGGAGGCTACGGAGACGAGCATGGACATGGCCATTGATTCAAGTCTAAGCGGTATGATTGGAATATTGGATAGTGGAATCGGGATAGCAGGCGGAAGCGAAGTGTTCCGGGATGCTAAAAATACCATGAAGGATGCGGTTGATAAAGAGCTGGATGAGTTAGAGGAAGAAAGCCATATTTTAGAAATTGATACCGGAAAGGAATTTCCGTCCTTTACTTCTGCTAAAAATGCTACACCACAAAGCATTCAGGTTATTATGAGAACTGCGGAGATTAGTGTGGATGATGATATCGATATGTCGGAGGATATTGAAAAGGCTCCGAATGACATGGGGATTTGGGGCAGAATAAAAGCGGTTTTTGTGGAAATTCGAAGCTGGTTCGGATAAAAAAATAAAACAAAAACCTTTTCGGATGTGAAAAGGTCTAAAAAGGGAGGATGCCAGGTAAATTATTTTACCTGGCATTATTATGAAAAAGCTATTTATAATGTAATGTTAGTTATTGGCGTTTCCGTATCTTATGTTTATAGTATAGGGTATGAATTTGGATAAAAAATGTTCCCTAAATTAAGTTTCTTTAAATGAAATGTAAACAAAATATGAACACGAAAACAAAAAACGGTTGCTTACATTTTTTCCGGCTGCGGATATTCCTCCCCAAAAGTATCTACTGTCATAGTCTGAATCATCTGTTTTTCCAAAGGACGATCGGAAAAGTCGGTTTTGCATTCTGCGATTTTGTTTACGATTTCCATACCCTCAATGACTTTGCCGAAGGCTGCATATGCACCATCCAGATGCGGAGATGTTTTGTGCATAATGAAGAACTGGCTGCCTGCGGAGTTTGGCATCATGCTTCTTGCCATAGAAAGAACACCCTCGGTATGCTTTAAGTCATTCTGGAATCCGTTCTGAGAGAACTCGCCCTTGATGCTGTATCCTGGGCCGCCCATGCCGGTACCTTCCGGGTCACCACCCTGAATCATAAAGCCATTAATAACACGGTGAAAAATAACGCCATCATAAAAGCCCTTTGCAGCAAGGCTGATAAAATTGTTGACTGTGTTGGGTGCGATTTCAGGATACAGTTCTGCCTTTATCACATCTCCGTTTTCCATAGTAATTGTAATAACAGGATTTTTCATATTCTTTTCTTTCCTTTCTGATAAAAATATCTTACTATTTAAAGAGGACAAAACGATTGTCCAGAGATTATTGTATCGGATAAATAGGAATTCGTAAAGGATTCACAGGAAAAGAAATGTAGCAGGCAGGAAAATAAATTATGATAAAAGAAATAGATATCTCGCTGAAGAAAGAAAACCGAATGGAGCGATTGTATGTGACGGATGATTTACCTCTTTTGCATCAGCTTGTCAGCGAAGGAAAAAAAGTGGCAGCTCTTTTGACAGAGGAGAACTGTCATAAAGACTTTTCAGGGATTCCGTATGCATTGGAGCGGATAGAAGAGCTGGAGGATGCTGATTATGAAAGAATATACAGACGTCTGGCAAAGCTGCCGTGGGATATTTTGGAAACAAAGAGATGTCTCGTACGCGAGATGACAGAGGCGGATCTGGAGGCTCTTTATGAACTCTATGCTGATAAAGAGATTACGCGGTTTATGGAAGGACTGTTTGAAAATCCGGAGGAGGAACGAAGCTATATAACGAATTACCGCAAATTTGTTTATGAATTTTATGAATACGGGATATGGATCGTCGAGGAAAAAAACAGCGGAAAAATCATCGGAAGAGCCGGAGTTGATCCCCGTGATGGAGAAAATGAACTGGGATATGTAATAGGGGCTGCATGGCAGCAGCAGGGCTATGCTTATGAGGTGTGCAGAGCAATTGTAGATTATATATGGCAGACGCAGAGTGATTTGGAAACGATTGTTTCCAAAGTACATAAGGACAATACCGCCTCCATAAAGCTATTGCAAAAGCTGGGATTTGAGAAAACAGGAACAGAAGAAGAAATGAACGTGTATCACATAAGAAAAAGGGGATTTTGACAAATCCCCTTGCTGTTATTTAAACGACCGGAAGCAACTCCGTAATATGCAAATCCTTTTCTCTGCTTAAGTCAATAAAATCGGTACCGCATTGTACGGTTGGACGTCCGAGACGGGAACGATTGATAAATACAACATAACCAATCTTGCCGTTGCTTAAGCGAACCGGACAATTTAAGTAGGTATTGGCAGTATTTTCCATAAAAAGAAGAATGCTGCGAGTATCAAATTTGCGGAGACCTTCCGTTTCAAAATGCTCAATGACACTGAAAGGTGAAAGCGCTTTTCGGTAAGGACGATCAGAGGTCATAGCATTGTAAATATCGCAAATCGTAACGAGCTTTGCAAAACGGTCAATCTGCGCTCCCTTTAGCTTGTGTGGGTATCCGCTTCCGTCACATCGTTCATGGTGCATAAGTGCAGAAAGCTTTACGATTTCATCAACACTGTAGTTGCCGAGAATGTTATAGCCTTTTTCTACGTGGGCGCGAATGACTTCTCTTTCGGGATGTGTCAGAGGGTCTGTTTTTTTCAACATTTCCTCGGGAATGGTCATCATGCCGATGTCGTGAAACATGCCACAGGCTGCTGCCATCTGGCACTCCTCTTCGCTGAGCTCCAACCAGTGTGCCAACATGTTGCAGAGAAGAGAAACATTGATGGAATGTGCATAGACATCGTTATCGAATTCTTTCATATAAACAAGCATTTCCAAAATACTGGCATGCTTTTTACCGGTATTCAAAAGAGCAACGGTCTGATTTAAAATGGTAGAAACATCAAGGGTCGTATTTTTTTCAACCAGATTGTTAATGGCAACGTGGAAATAATTCAGACTTTCCTGATAATCTTTTTTAAATTCTTTGATTTCATGAATGCGGATTTTTCTTGTCTCTTCCGGAAGATTGGAAACAAATTCCGGAATATGCATGCCGAGGTAGGCAGCATCCTCCGGGGAAACGGTAGCAACCGCGTCTTCCCTGTCATCAATGCGAATCATACGAACGGAGTGCATCTCTAATAAATCAAGCATATTTTCGGTGAGAGCGATTCCTTTTGGAATAAGCAGTTGACCGTTTAATGCATAAACATCTTCGCCGGTTATCATTCCTGGAGCTAATTGTTCAAAAATTGTTTTCTTCATGGTCCCCTCCATTTTGTCGCGTGACGAATAAACTACTCCCAATTATCTAATTATAGTACTTTTTGTCTATGCAGTCAATCGGAGAAGTGTGGTTTCAGAAAAGATTAAGAATTGGATTCTGACTGGACAAAGGAAACGGATTGTTCTATCATAAAAGACAGCAAAATAGGGATTGGGAGGTAGTTTATGATAGCAGCACACTATGAAAAAATGCTTCAGGGGAAATCGGTAATCAGAGAATTGTCAGAATTTGCCACCGCAAGAGGGAAAGAAATCGGATATGAAAATGTATTTGACTATAGCTTGGGAAATCCATCGGTTCCGGTACCTGAGTCTGTGACACAGACGATGATTCGTCTTTTACAGGAGAAAAATCCAATGGAGCTTCACGGCTATAGTCCGTCATTAGGCATTTCGTCGGTGCGTAGGGCGGTAGCAGAGTCTTTGGAAAAGCGTTTTCATGTACCATATAGAGAAGAAGATATATTCATGACCTCAGGTGCAGCAGGGGCAATTGCGCACGCGCTTCGTGCCGTGACAGTACCGGGAGATGAGGTATTGACCTTTGCACCGTGCTTTTCCGAGTACTTTCCGTATGTGAACGGAACGGGAGCTGTGCTTAAGGTAGTGCCTGCCAATACCGAGAACTTTCAGATTAATTTTGTGGCATTCGAAGAAATGCTTTCGGAAAAAGTGGCAGCCATATTGATTAATACGCCGAACAATCCGTCCGGTATTGTCTATTCGACAGAAACATTGCGCAGACTGGCAGAACTGCTAAAGAAAAAATCAGAAGAGTATGGTCACGAGATTTATATTATTTCGGATGAACCATATCGTGAAATTGTATTTGCGGGAGTGGATGCGCCGTTTGTATCGGCATTTTATGATAATACGCTTATGTGCTACTCGTTTTCAAAGTCACTGTCCTTTCCGGGAGAGCGTATCGGTTATGTGGCTGTCAACCCGGCATGCAGGGATGCTGCAAAAATTGTGCAGATGTGTGGTCAGATATCCAGAGAGACAGGGCACAACTGTCCGGCTTCCCTGATACAGCTGGCGATTGCGGAAAATTTGTATGAGACGGCTGATTTAGCGGTATATGAAACTAATAAAAATTTGATATACACGGAGCTTAAAAAACTGGGCTTTACCTGTGTAGAGCCGGGCGGAACCTTTTATATTTTCCCGAAGGCATTGGAAGAGGATGCAAAAGTGTTTTGTGAAAAAGGCAGAAAATATGATTTGGTGATGGTGCCGGGAGACGGCTTCGGTTGTCCGGGTTATTTTAGAATGGCATATTGTATTGATACGGAAAAGGTAGAACGCTCGTTGGAAGCACTTCGGAGATTTGTAAAAAATGAATATGGCATCGAGCCGGAAAACTAGAGAATCGGAAAGAGGGAATTCTATGTATCAGGCCGGATTGGTATTAGAAGGTGGCGGCATGCGGGGAATGTACACATGCGGCGTGCTTGAATTTTTTTTGGAAAAAGATATTATGCTTTCCCATTGCTATGGTGTGTCTGCAGGAGCTGTTCATATGTGCAGTTATCTGTCACGACAAAAAAAGAGAGCCTATCATGTAGGAATAGACTATACGAACTGTAGGGACTATTGCAGTTTTACAAGTCTGCTTCGCACCGGAGATTTGTTTAATAAGGATTTTTGTTATGATTTAATTCCGAATTATTTGAATCCGTATGATTTTGAGACATTTAACCAATATAAAGGAAAAGCCTATGCTGTTGTTACTGACATTGACAGCGGAAAGCCTGAGTATATCCGATTGCGGGATATGTCAATTGATATAGAAGCTGTGCGGGCATCCAGCTCCATGCCACTTGTTTCCCGAAATGTAAAAATAGGAAAGCATCTGTATTTGGATGGAGGTATTTCCGACGGAATTCCCATTCGCAAGTCCGTAATGGATGGAAATCGAAAAAACATTGTTGTTTTAACAAAGCAAGAGGGATTTCGCAGGAAACCGACTTCGGCATTGCCTCTTATTAAAATGGCATATCTGAAATATCCAAAAGTGTATGAATTAATGAAAAAGAGACATATTACTTACAATCGTACATTAGACTATTTAGAGGAATTGAAAAAGGCAGGAAAAGCAATTGTATTTCGTCCGAAAATCGATATCGGCGTGAAACGTCTTGAAAAAGACAGAGAAAAGTTGAATGCATTGTATGAAATGGGGTATCGGGATGCAGAGCACCGGTATGAAGAGATAATGGCATTTTTAAAAGCATAAGTTTAGCATAATCATTAATATGGGAGGATTTGTTTTGATTGAAATATTAAAAGCAGTTTTATTCGGTGTTGTTGAGGGAATTACGGAGTGGCTTCCTATTAGCAGTACCGGACATATGATTCTTTTAAATGAATTTGTGAAGCTGGAGGTATCACCACAGTTTTGGGAAATGTTTTTGGTGGTTATTCAATTGGGGGCGATACTGGCGGTCGTGATGCTGTATTGGAATCGGATTTTTCCTTTTGAAATTGGAGGGAGTGAGATTATCCGCAAGGATGTGTTTGCGATGTGGGGGAAGGTAATTGTAGGGTGTCTGCCTGCGGTCATTATCGGACTTCCCTTTGATGATACCTTTGAAGCTCTCTTTTACAATTACCAGACGGTGGCAGTTGCACTGATTGTTTTTGGAATTGCATTTATCTTAATCGAAAACAGGAACAAAAAGCAGCAACCGAGAATAAACAGCATTGCAGAAATGTCGGTACAGACAGCATTTATCATTGGTATTTTTCAGTTGATTGCGGGCATCTTTCCGGGGACATCGCGCTCCGGTTCTACGATTGTAGGAGCACTTTTGCTTGGGGTATCCCGTACCGCAGCGGCGGAGTTTACTTTTTTTATGGCAATTCCGGTTATGTTTGGAGCCAGTCTTTTAAAAATTGTAAAATATTTGTTAGAAGGTATGACACTTGGTGTGTCAGAGTGGACGATTTTATTAATCGGATGTGTTGTGGCATTTCTTGTTTCGGTATTTGCTATTAAGTTTTTAATGGGATATATTCAAAAAAATAATTTTAAAGTATTCGGCTGGTATCGTATTGTTTTAGGTATTCTTGTTCTTGCATATTTCATGCTTTAAAGGTTCCTCAAAAAGAAAATGAAAATTATTATCAAAAAGTGTTGACAAAGGACAACACTTTGTGTATTATAATGATAACAGTTACTGATATCAAAAAGTGACTGAAACACTTAAACAATAAAGTAAATTATAATAATCAGGAGGAAAATAATATGAAATTTGTATGTCAGGTATGCGGTTATATTCATGAAGGAGATGCAGCGCCGGAGAAGTGTCCGGTATGTAATGTTCCGGCTTCTAAATTTACAGCTCAGGGAGAAGAGATGACTTGGGCAGCAGAGCATGTAATAGGAGTGGCACAGGGAGCGCGAGAAGATATTATCGAGGACTTAAGAGCAAATTATCAGGCGGAATGTACAGAAGTAGGTATGTATCTTGCGATGTCCAGAGTAGCTCACAGAGAGGGATATCCGGAAATCGGTCTTTATTGGGAAAAAGCAGCATGGGAAGAGGCAGAGCATGCAGCAAAATTTGCTGAACTTCTCGGAGAAGTAGTAACCGATTCCACAAAGAAAAATCTGGAAATGCGTGTAGAAGCAGAAAACGGTGCAACGGCAGGTAAATTTGATCTTGCAAAGCGTGCAAAAGAGCTGAATCTGGATGCGATTCATGATACCGTACATGAAATGGCTCGTGACGAAGCTAGACACGGAAAAGCATTTGAAGGACTTCTTAAGAGATATTTCAAATAAAAAACGTTTGAGAGAATAAACAGAGGGGACAGAAACTAAAATCTGTCCTCTTTTTCTATAAATTTTATAAAAATTATATTTTTTATGTGACCATTTTCCTAAACTATGATAATATATACTGGGGATATGTCAGGAGGATAAAGTGTGGGAATTAAATTATCAGAACTGGAAGATGGGACTCCGGTTACTTTACAGATTAAAAATAATGAAAATAAGCTACAGTTAGACGCTGAAATTAAGCGAAACTTAAAAAATAATATGGCAGTGCTTTCGTTAGATTACCCAACAGAAAAGCGATTGAATTTTGGAAATGTGTTGGTGGACATGGAATATGTTCATGAAGGCACAATGCCGATTGTTTGGAAAAATGTAAAAATTGTAAGCTACAAATCGGAATATATTATGCAGGTATCCTCCGACGGAGAACGTATGAACCGGAGAAATTGTTTCAGGGTTGGTGTGCATGCCACGGCACATATGCGACAAATGGGACATGGTGCACAGTCTGTGCTCATAAGGGACATCAGCTTATCCGGATTTGCTATTACCGACAGAGGAAAGGTATTAGGTCTGCAAAAAGGGATGGAGCTGACCGTAATGCTTGAGGATGCGGGCTTTAATCTGACACTGGTAGGAAAGGTTGTACGGATAGAAGAGCGGGAGGAGCTTAATATTTACGGTTTGGAAATTTGCAATCTGTGTAAAGACTTGTCAAAATATATTAGTGTGAAGCAGCGGCCAAAACGCAAATGATTTTACATAGATTTTACAAAACGCTCAGATTGAATTTACAGAGTATTGATAGAATTATAAATGGAAACCTTATAGAATATAATTTTACGATGCGGGAGAGAAAAAATGACATTGGATGATTTGGGTTTACTGTTTGAGTTTATCGGTGGATTGGGGCTTTTTCTTTACGGAATGCATATTATGGCGGACGGTTTGCAGAAATCTGCCGGAGATAAAGTGAAAAGGCTGATGGGATTTTTGACCAAAAACCGACTGCTTGCAGTACTGGTTGGTGCTGCAATTACCGCGATTATTCAGAGCAGCTCGGCAACAACGGTAATGGTAGTCGGTTTTGTTAATGCAGGAATGATGTCATTGGTGCAGGCAGTGGGCGTTATTATGGGTGCCAATATCGGTACGACGATTACTGCATGGATTGTTTCACTAAGTGAATGGGGCAGCATTTTTAAACCGGAATTTTTAGCGCCTTTGGTAGTAGGTATCGGCGCATTTATGATACTGTTTGCAAAAACAGAGAAAAATAAAAAAATCGGTGAAATTATGACCGGTTTTGGTGTGTTGTTTATTGGTCTTAGTTTTATGTCCGGAGCGATTAAGCCATATCGGGATGCGCCGATTTTTGCGGATGCATTTTTGGTGCTTGGTAGAAATCCGTTTTTGGCAATTCTGACAGGTGCGATTGTAACAGCTATTATTCAAAGCTCTTCTGCATCGGTCGGTATTTTACAGACCTTAGCCATGAACGGGGTGGTGAACTGGCAGTCAGCTGTATTCATTACACTTGGTCAGAATATCGGTACTTGCGTAACCGCAATTATTTCCAGTGCAGGAACGGGTAAAAATGCAAAGAGAGCTTCCATGATTCACTTGCTTTTCAATGTAATCGGAAGTGTATGGTTTGGAGTCGTAATGCTCGTATTTTTCCGTTTTCAGACGGAGTGGGCGGCTGCTACAATCAATAGTGTGGAGATTTCCATTTTCCATACCGTATTTAATATTGTAAATACGCTCGTAATGTTCCCGTTTGGTAATGCATTGGTAAAGCTTTCCGAGAAGCTGATTCCGGATGGAAAGGCAGAGGAGGAAGAGGATACACTTATTACACAGATGGCAAGAAGACTTGACCGCAGAATGTTAAATAACCCGGCACTTGCCATTGAAGCAGTAACCGGAGAAGTTGTTCATATGGGTAATCTGGCAAAAGAGAACCTGATGCTGGCGATGCAGGCGGTGAGTGTTCCAAATAAAGAAGCGGTAAAAAAGGTTTCCGAAATGGAAAATAATATCAATCAGATGGAAACAATGTTAACCTCCTTCCTTGTGGAAGTGGATAATCTGTCTCTGACAGAAGCGCAGCATCTTGTTATCAAAAATCTGTTTTATTCGGTAAGTGATATTGAGCGAATTGGTGACCACAGTGAAAATATAGCGGAGCTTGCTGAGTCAAAGCGTAAGGACAAAATTCAGTTTTCTGAAAAGGGTCAGAAGGATTTGGATAAAATGTACACTGCAACTCTTTCGGCATTTGAGGCATCCTTAGAGGCAAGAGAACAGACAAGCCTGACAGCGGCGAAGCGTGCGCAGGAAGCTGAGGAAAAGGTTGATAAAATAGAAAAGGATATGAGAGATAAGCATATTCAAAGACTTTCCAAAGGCAAGTGTGCGCCGGAAAGTGGTGTAATTTTCCTCGATATTCTGAGCAATCTGGAGCGTATTTCTGACCATGCGGATAATATTGCGGGATATGTTGTTGCAGAAAAATAAAAGGATTGTGCAAATGGCTTGCTGCAAAGGGTAGGAGAGAAGTCAGTATGCAGAAGATTTTTGTGATAGAAGATGATGAAAATATCAGAGAATTGGTAAAAGTCGCGTTAGAAGGCTATGGATACAGGGTAGAGGCCTTTGAGACGGCAGAAGCGGCACTGGAGCATATGGAAAATGCCAACCCGGATTTGGCTGTGTTTGATTTAATGTTACCGGGAATGGATGGGTTGAGTGCTATTCGCAGAATCCGTGAACAAAAAAAGCTACGGGATATTCCGGTAATTGTACTTACTGCAAAGGACAAGGAATATGATAAGGTAGTCGGACTGGATGGCGGAGCGGATGATTATATGACAAAACCGTTCAGTGTGATGGAGCTGGCGGCAAGAGTGCGCTCATTGCTTCGCCGTTCCAGAAAAGAAGAAAATACTGCCAAAGAGAAAGAGAGGTTTGGCAGATTACAGGTTGATACGGCAGCCAGAGAGGTTTATATGGATGCGCAAAAGGTGGTGCTTACCTATAAAGAATATGAGCTGCTGACCTATTTGTTGGAAAATCGCATGCGGGTAGTACCGCGTGAGGAGCTTTTGGATAAATTGTGGGATTACAATACCGATATTGAGACGAGGACACTGGACATTCATATAAGGACATTGCGTCAAAAGCTGGGAGAGGAAGGCAGTGCTTATATTAAAACAGTGCGAAGTGTAGGCTATCGGTTTGTGATACCTGAATAGGGAGCTGGAAACATGAAAAAAGCAATTTTAGTTCGCTTCAGCATGATTTTATTTGTGGCACTGGCAGTCAGCAGTGCCATTTCCTATTTTTTTATGGGGAATAAGCTGCTTGTGGATAATGAAAAAAATCTGTTGAATATTGTACATATGATTGATTATTCACTGGAATACCGGGGAGATATCCAGAAGGAATGCATGCGTATGCAGAAGCAGCTTGAGGATGTGAATGTGC
The DNA here is from genome assembly GCA_045577575.1 of Lachnospiraceae bacterium. Classification (GTDB taxonomy): domain Bacteria; phylum Bacillota; class Clostridia; order Lachnospirales; family Lachnospiraceae; genus VSOB01. The sequence goes on from JAZNIP010000353.1 coordinate 12,566, forward strand.
GTCTTACGATTATCGGAACGGACGGGACGGTATTGGCAGATACTCAGGCGGAAAGCTATATGGGAATGGAAAATCATCTGGAAAGAGAAGAAATAAAAATGGCACTTTCCGGAAAGGTCGGATATGCAAAGCGCTATTCGGAAACAATGCAGGAGGATATGCTTTATGTGGCAGATATGTCAGAAAGTGGCAATTATGTGATACGGGCAGCCACGGTTTATACCGGCTTAAGAGATTATTTTGTATCCATTGTGCCGGTGCTTTTGCTGGGGGTAGCAGTGGCATATGCAATCGGTGCGATTGTTTGTATTCGCTTTGCTGATACGATTACCGAACCGCTTACGGAGATATCGGCAGAGCTTCAGAAAATTCATACAAATACATGGGATTTTTCGTTTCCGCAATATCAGTATGAAGAATTGAATATTATATCGGAAGCGACGACCCGGTTGGCAGAAGAGGTTAAAGCACAGATTTCGCGTTTGGAATTTGAGAAAAAAGTACGACAGGAATTTTTCAGTAATGCATCTCATGAGCTGAAAACGCCGATTACTGCGATTCGGGGTTATGCGGAGCTGTTGGATAACGGATTTGTGGCAGATGAGGAAACAAAGGGAAAATTTATTAAGCGGATTTTAAAATCTACGGACAGCATGACACAACTGATAGAAGATATTTTGATGATTTCCCGATTGGAAACAAAGGATGCAGAGGTTACGTTTTCCATAGTAAGCTTAAAGCCGTTAATACAGGAGATTTTTGATTCGGTGGAGCCGATAGCATCAAAATATCAGGTGGCACTCCATATGGAGGGAGAGGCGGTGGCATTGGAGGCTTCTGCCAAGCAGATGAGAGAGCTGCTTATGAACCTTATTGTCAATGGAATCAAATACAATCATCCGGGGGGAAATGTATGGGTAAAAATTGCTTCCGGTGGTCACAATGTAGTGATAAAAGTAAAGGATGACGGTATGGGGATTAGCGAGGAGGATCAGAGTCGCATATTTGAGAGATTTTATCGGGTAGACAAGGGAAGAAGCAAAAAAATGGGCGGCACCGGTCTGGGACTGTCCATTGTAAAGCACATCGTGGAGTTTAATGATGGTTATTTACGGTTGAAAAGTAAGGTGAATGTGGGAAGTGAGTTTATTATCAGTCTTCCGTTAGAGCGGATGCAGGAGGAAAAGAGCTGAAAAAATGGTGATTTCTTGACAAGAAGGGGTTACTTTGTTACACTTCATGTGATAACAAAATGTTTACATAAAGAAATGTAGTAACAAAAGGTTGGGATTTTCCGAAGGAGAGGATATTATGAAAGAAGCAAAGAAGGCAGCGGTAAAAGCAGAAGCAGCAAAGGTTGAAGCGGTTGTAAAGAGTGTTGCGGAGAAGGCAGCACCGGCAGCAAAAGCAGTAGCAGAGAAAGCAGCACCGGTAGCAAAGGCAGCAGCAGAGAAGGCAGCACCGGTAGCAAAGGCAGCAACTGAAAAAGCAGCAAGTGCAAAAAAGGCAGTAAAAACAACTGCGAAAAAAGCAACAACTAAGAAAACAGAAGTGAAAGCAACGATCAGTGTTCAGTTCGACGGTAAGTCTTATACAACAGAGGAGCTTGTAAAGATTGCAAAGGATGTATGGAAATATGACTTAAAGAGAAAGGTTAGCGATTTCCAGACAGTAGAGCTTTTTGTAAAGCCGGAAGAGAGTATTGCATATTATGTAATCAACGGTGAAGTAATGGGAAGCTTTGGAATTTAAAGTAAATTCTATATACATTATATGAAAACGAAATGAGAAAAGCCCACAGGAGATTTTATAGTCGCTGTGGGCTTTTTTGCTTTATAGGGAACACCGGGGATGTGCACACTTTCTTATTTATTCAAATGTCAGCTTTTCGGATTCGTATTCTTTATTATAGGAAGCATTAACTAAATCTTTAATATGAGAATCCTTAAAGGAAGCTGCAACAATCTGACCGGAATCCAGAGATAAATCGTAAGAGCCGTCTGCTCTTATGAGCAGGTCGTTAAACTGAACGACTACCTCAGCGTCGCAGGCTACTCCGTCTGCCTGTGAAAGTGTTGCAAGATAAACAAGCTTAACATCATTGTTATGAGACTGCATTGCTTCAAAATATTCCGGCTTTAAGCAGCTCAGATAAACGGAAATCAGGCGCGGATTGCTCCACATAAAGGTGGTTTTACCATTTATCCAGATGGGCATAAGGTTTGCTTCGCTGAAAATGCGAAGTCCGTATTCATCGGCTTTTCCGAAAAGTGAATTGGCTGCCTGATTTAAAGCCTCTATATGCGAAGCGGAAAGCTCAGAAGCATCTCTGAGATAACGGTCTCTGTTGTCAAGAGTATATTCGGATATATATGCATCCTCCGAGGAAGGGAGAATATATTCATTTTTTATTGCCTCCTCTTCGGAGAGCTCTGCTTTGACGGAAAATGTATCGTCTGAAGCATAAAAATCCTTTGGCTCGATCAGTTCATATTCTATCGTTTGCAGGAAGGGATCGCTGCTTGTGTTTGCAACGGTTATGGTTAATGCGGGTGCGATTCCTTCATATGAGATCTCGAGGCCCTTAAACAGCTCTTCGGAGGAAAGTCTTTTGCCCTTTGGCAAGCCCTTTACTTCAACCTGACAGGTGTCCTCTTTGATGCGAATGCCTTGTGCCTTGGCATCGTTTTTATCGTAAATAAGTCGTATTTCCAACAAATCGCCATTTGCCAGATTGCCGTTTTCGGAAAGAAGCTGTAGCTTGGCATTGTCCAAAAAAGCAGAATGTGCCGTATCTTCGGCAAAAGAGAGAGAAACGGTTCCCTTTTTGTTGTAGCCGGAGTAGGAAAGCGCAAGGACGTCATCGACGTCGAGAGTATCAAAGCTGAAGTACCAAAGTAAAAAGCCGGTAATGCCAATCAGAGAAAAGACGGAAAGCATTACGGAAAAAAGTTTTTTTAAATCAAGGTGCTTGGGCGGACGTCTTTTTTTGTTTTTTTTCCTGCGTTTATGTATGTTAGAAGCCATAATTATTTCCTTTATTTATAATACTGTATAAAACACTGCAAATTTCAGTATATTGTTTTTTAGGGAAATTAGCAATTGTTATTTTTGAATGATATATGAAATCATGAAAGAATCTTTAGAATATTTTAATAATTAATTTGTGAAAAAGAATTGACAATAAATAGGGTAAGTGCTATTTTAGGTTAAGAAGATGTTAGCACTCATAAAAGACGAGTGCTAATAACCCTCAAAGAAAGGATGATGAGAATGCAGTTAGATGAAAGAAAAATGAAGATTTTGCAGGCCATCATCCGCAATTATCTCGAAACGGGAGAACCGGTAGGCAGCAGGACGATTTCCAAATATACGGATTTGAATTTAAGCTCTGCAACAATTCGTAATGAAATGGCAGACTTGGAGGAATTAGGATATATTTTGCAGCCTCATACTTCTGCCGGCAGGATACCTTCCGATAAGGGCTATCGTCTTTATGTGGATAATATGATGAGGGAAAAAGAAAAAGAAGTAGAGGAAATAAAAGAGCTGCTTCTTGAAAAAGAAGATAAGATGGATCAGCTTCTGAAGCAGGTGGCGAAGGTTCTGGCTGTAAATACAAATTACGCGACCATGATTTCCGCTCCGCAGACGAAAAAAAATAAGCTGAAATTCATTCAGTTATCTAAGGTGGATCACCGACAGCTATTGGCGGTTATCGTTGTAGAGGGAAATGTAATTAAAAACAACATCCTGCAAATGCAGGAGGAGCTGGATGAAGAAACCATCTTCAAGCTGAATATTTTGCTCAATACACATCTGAATGGACTTACGGTAGAAGAAATCAATCTTGCTATGATTTCTACCATGAAAAAGCAGGCAGGTATTCACAGTGATATTGTCAGCGAGGTCATAGATGCGGTAGCAGATGCGATAAAGGCGGATGAAGACTTAGAGATTTATACAAGCGGTACCAATAATATTTTCCGTTATCCGGAGTTAGCAGATAACCGGAAGGCGAGCGAATTGATTAACACATTCGAGGAAAAACAGTTGTTGACTGAGCTTGTACAGGAAACCTTATCGGATGAGAAAAATACCGGTATTCAGGTGTATATCGGGGAAGAAACGCCGATTAAAACGATGAAGGATTGCAGTATTGTAACGGCAACCTATGAATTGGAGGAAGGCATGCGGGGAACCATCGGAATCATCGGACCGACCCGTATGGACTATGAAAAGGTAGTTGACACATTAAAAACATTGATGAATCAACTGGATACCTTATATAAAAAGAAATAATTTGTGTAACAAAGAAACGGAAGCCGGGCTCCGTGAACAGACAGGAAGGAAGAACAGACGTGTCAGAGAAAGATTTAGAAAAAGAATTGGAAGAAGTAATACAGGAGGCATCAGAGGCAGAAAATGCAGAAGCAGCTGCTGAGAATGCGGATGAAAAAAAGCTGACAAAGGAA
>JAZNIP010000354.1:0-8270 GCA_045577575.1 Lachnospiraceae bacterium
GGATGAGATGAATCCATGTCATGAATTGAAGCAGATTATCAGAGACAGTGCCATAGCGATTGAGAATCTCTTATTGCAGGCAACTCATCAGGGCTTGGCAACCTGCTGGACAGGCTGGTATGAACAGAAGGAAATGAAGGATGCACTAAATATTCCTTCTGATAAGTATGTGGCAGGAGTGATAACACTTGGATATGCTGCTGAAAATCCGGCAATGAGAAAAAGAAAAGAGTTAAATGAAATTGTGTGTTTTGAACAGTGGGGATTTGATGATGTTTTGTAAAAAAATACAAAAAGGGTGTTGACTCTGACATAGTGTGAGGCATTAGGATGGATATGAGCTCAAGAAAAAGTTACTCCGTGGAGGAATGTGATGTTAAAAATAGGTGATTTTTCAAGATTGTCCAGAGTTAGTATCCGAATGCTTCGATATTATGATGATAATGATTTGATTAAGCCGGTAAAGGTGGATGAGTGTAGCGGTTATCGGTATTATAGTGAGCAGCAGCTTATTACAATGGGGAAAATCAATGCATTAAAGGAAATGGGGCTGGGTGTGGCTGCCATTAAGGAAATATTGAAATGCGGTGATAATCCAAAGGAAATGGAACGTTTTTTTCATATCCAAAAAGCTCTGCTGACAGAAGAGGCAAGGAAAATTGAAAACAGGCTCGGACTTCTTGACGCAGCTTTAAAACGGCTGGGAAAGGAAGAAAAAATGAAATATGATTGCGTTATAAAAGAAATGCCTGAGAGATATGTTGCAAGTGTGAGACAGATATTGCCCAAATATGAGGAGGAAGGCAGACTGTGGCATATTTTATTCAGTGAAACAGCCAAGCTTGGAATGGTACCCTGCGGTACAGCAATGGCAGTGCTGCATGATAAAGAGTATAAGGAAGCGAATGTTGATGTAGAGGTACAGATTGAGGTAAAGGGAAGCTTTGCGGATACCGAAAATGTACGTTTTAAGAAAGCAGAAAAGGCACAGGTAGTTAGCACTACATTTAAAGGCTCTTATGACCAGTTTTCCGATGTGTATAGCGAGATGGCAGCCTGGGTGTCAGAGAACGGGTATGAATTTTGCGGTGCCATGATGGATATTTATCATGTAAGTCCGAATGAAACGAGAAATCCGGATGAATTTGTTACGGAAGTCTGTTGTGCAGTGAAAAAGTTATAAGGATATATAAGCGTTTAAGACTCTCTCCGAAAGGGGAGGGTTTTTGTTTTATAGGAAAAATGCTCCGCAAGCGGACTCTTTATTCAGTAGAGTATTGACAATTATGTCGTACTGCGATATATATTATATATCGAGGCGCGATGTATCGCGCCGGTATATAATATATGGCGAGGAGAAAGCATGAAGGAAAGAATTAGGCGCATTTACAGTCCTATGACAGAAACCGGATTTTATATTTTGTTTTGTTTGCAGGAGGAGATGCACGGATATAACATCGGAAAGGCAGTACGGGAGATGACAGGTGGGGAGATTGTTATCAGTCCGGGAACAATGTACGGTAGTCTGTCCAAAATGGAAAAGGACGGATTGATTCAGTTTGTGAGAGAAGAGGAAAAAAGAAAAAGCTATATCATAACGGAACTGGGGAGTGAAGTTTTGGCATTGGAAAAAAAGAGGATTGAAAGACTTTATAAAAACAGCAAAGGGGAAATATATCATGGGTAACGAATTGAAAAAGGAGTTTCATTATTTTATTTTGACGGATTATGAACAAGAGGAGGAGTATTTAAGGGAAAAACATAAAAGTGGATATTGTTTGGAAAAAGTTACATTACCGGGAATTTATCATTTTCGTAAATGTGATCCGGAGGATGTGGTCTATAAGTTGGATTTTAATCCGAAAAAGGAGGCAGAGAGAGAAAGTTATCTGCAGCTCTATAAGGACTACGGCTGGGAATATATGCAGGATTTGAATGAATACAGTTATTTTCGCAAGTTAGCAGAAAACTGCTCACAAGAGGATTTGGATATATTCAGCGATAATGCTTCCAGAATGGAGATGTTGAAAAAGATTTTTTTAAAACGGATGATTCCGCTTCTTGTGATATTTTTAACGTGTATATTGCCACAGCTCATACGGCTGATTTATGTGGGGCTGACACAGCAGTGGACTATGGATGGGTGGACAGCAGGATGCCTCACGTTTTATGGAATTATATTCGTTTTGTATGTGATAATACTGAGTAAATGTTTGTTTGGCTTTTGGAAGCTACGAGAAAAATATAAGACATCATAATATGACACCCATATGTCATATACCTGCTGATACAATGGTATTGGTAAAGAATATGTAGTATTTTTGGGATGTAATTGTTAAGGTGGAAGTGACAGTATGCATTTTGTAGACGCAAAGGGAATTTTATCCGCTAATAATGGTATGAATCTGTATCGTGGCTGCAGTCACGGTTGCATCTATTGTGACAGCAGAAGTAATTGCTATGGTTTTTCGCATGCATTTGAGGACATTGAGGTAAAGCAGAATGCGCCGGAGCTGTTAGAAAGGGCACTGCGCTCTAAGCGAAAGAAGTGCATGATAGGAACCGGCTCCATGTGTGATCCGTATCTGCATTGTGAAGCAGAGCTTTTACTGACAAGACGGTGTCTGGAAATCATTGACAGATATGAATTCGGTCTCTCCATACTGACAAAATCGGACTTGATTTTGCGGGATCTGGATTTGTTAAAAAGCATTCATCGGAAGGCGAAATGCGTAGTGCAGATGACCATGACGACCTATGATGAAAAGCTGTGCAGGATATTAGAGCCAAATGTGTGTACTACGAAACGGCGATATGAGGTGTTGCAAATCATGAAGGAGAATGGAATTCCTACGGTGGTCTGGCTGTCACCCATACTCCCGTTTCTTAACGACACGGAGGAAAATATTGCAGGGATTCTGGATTACTGTATTCGGGCAGGAGTGCATGGTATTATCTGTTTTGGCATGGGTGTGACACTGCGTGAAGGCGACAGGGAATACTTTTATGCAGCGCTTGACAAACATTTCCCGGGGCTGAGGCAAAAATATCATAAAAAATACGGATATGAGTATGCCGTAAACAGTGAAAGAAACCGGGAGTTAATGGCATTACTTCATCAGAAATGCCGAGAAACTGGGATTATGTGCGATGTGAAGGAATGTTTTACGTATTTACACGAATTTCCTAAGCAGTATGAACAATTAACGCTATTTTAAGCGTGAATTAGGGGAGTAATTACATTATGAAAAAAGAGGTTATCATTCTTTTACATGAAATATATGGAGTGAACGAGTTTATCCGGAAGCAGAGTGAAAAATGGAAGCAATGGGGCTACGATGTGTTTTGCGTCGATTTCTACCAAAAAGCAGCCTTTTCCTATAAGGAAACAGATGCAGCATATTCCTATTTTATGGAAATGGTCGGATTTGAACGTTATACGGAAATCAGTGATATGATTGACGAGTTGAAAAAACGTTATGAAAAGGTATGGGTTATGGGCTATAGCGTAGGTGCGACAATGGCGTGGAGATGCTGTGAAAATTCGAATTGCGACGGAATCATTGCCTGCTATGGTTCACGCATCCGGGATTATATGGGACTGCATCCGGTATGTCCGGTGCTTCTTTTATTTGCCGAGCAGGATTCCTTTCCGGTAGCTGAAGTGGCAGAAAGAATCAAAAACACTACCTGCGCAGAAGTTTTTCTTTATCCGGCAGAGCACGGGTTCATGGATGAGTATTCCGGACATTATCATGCGGAATGTGCAGAGAGAGCAGAAGAGGAAATGAAACGGTTTTTATTTTGTCATAGCTAACCACACGCTCCTATATCGCTATAAAAGTGTGAGGAGTGAATCTATGGAACGATTTATTTAAAAAAAGCTGTTGGACTGGAAGAATTCTCCTTATCGCAAGCCTTTAATCCTAAAGGGTGTCCGACAGGTGGACAAGACATGGATTTTAAAAGAGTTTGGCAAGCATTGCAACTGGCAGAGCGTATGGAATAAATTTTAGCTTGGGTCATAACTTAACTGTTGACAAAGCTACGATTTGAGACTAATCTGAAAATAGAAAGAGGGAAGCTAGAGAAGCGGCTTACCCAAACAATTAGTTAACTGTTATAAAACAGCCGTCATTATTCGCAGTAATGGCGGCTATTTTCGTATTCCCTTGAAAACTGTGTAACACAATCCTACAAGGGTAACAATGAATATACAAAACTGAATTAAGTCAGTGTATGTAACATACATTGGCAACACCCTCCTTTCTTTCGTCTGGAGGGGTAGCCCCTCCGATAAAAGAGGGTAAGCCGCCTTGCTCTCTAGATTCCCATACGGCAAGTGTAGCACACCTGCTAATGACAGACAATGTCACTTTTTCACAAAGTTGTGAACTGAAAAATGTTGTGAAGAAACAGTATAACGTGCTTTTGACAGACTCTACGGAGCGTTTGTTGTAAGTGTCAATTGATGGTTTTAGAATAGTCCGTGCAGAATAATAGTGGTTGAATATTTTTGAGTAACAATAGACGCAAAAACGGAGGAAAGGATTATGAATAACGAAAAAATAGGAGCTTTGATTTGCAGACTGCGAAAAGAGCAGAACATGACACAATTGCAATTGGCAGAGCGTATGCATATCAGTGATCGGACGGTTTCGAAATGGGAGAGAGGGGCAGGTTGTCCCGATATTTCACTTTTATCTGAGCTGTCGGACATTTTTCATGTGGATATGGAAAAGCTGCTTATGGGAGAACTGAAGGAACGGGATGTGCTTGCCGGAAATCTGAAAAAGATGCATTTTTATGTGTGTCCGGTCTGTAAAAATCTGATAACTGCCATGTCGGAGGGTGATATTTCCTGCTGTGGCAAGAAGCTGGAGCCTCTTTTGCTTCAAAAGGCTTCGGAGGAGGAAAAACTTACCGTTGAAGTCATCGAGAATGAATATTATGTTTCCTCAGAGCACGAGATGACAAGGGAGCATTTTGTTTCCTTTGTGGCACTGCTGACAGGTGACAGTCTGGTATTGAAAAAGCAGTATCCCCAGTGGAATCTGCAGGTGCGGATTCCGGTGTTTGCTCATGGTATGCTGATTTGGCATTGTACGCAGCATGGGTTGTTTTATCAGGTGGTGTAGTATGGGAAAAGAATTGAATTTTACACCGATTGAGCTGCAGGCATGGAAGCGTGGACAGACTTTTTATTATTTCTCCCAAATGGCACCAACCGGATATTCCATGACGGTGGAGCTGGATGTGACGAGGATGCGTGCTGCTTTAAAGGCAGCAGGGCTGAAATTTTTTCCTGCCTATCTGTGGCTTGTGACAAAGACCTTGAATGAGCAGCAGGAGTTTAAAATAGCGGAAAGAGACGGACAGATAGGATATTATGATACGCTGACGCCTCTGTACGCCACATTTCATGAGGATGATAAAACCTTTTCGCTGATGTGGACGGAGTATGTGGAAGATTTTAAGACGTTTTATCATAACTATCTCCAAAATCAGGAGCAGTACGGGGAAAACCATGGGATTCTGGCACAGGCCGGACAGCTGCCGCCGCCAAATGCGTATACGGTATCCTGTGTGCCTTGGATTTCTTTTGAGCACTTTGCAGTACACAGCTATGATAAGAAACCTTATTATTTCCCTTCAGTGGAAGCAGGGAAATATTATAAAAAAGATGGCAGAATCGTGATGCCATTATCCATAACGTGTCACCATGCCACTACAGACGGGTATCATGTGAATCTGTTTTTAGAAAAATTACAGGAAGAAATGGACGGATTTGAAAAAGAAATGATAAAATAAGTCGAGAAATTGGTTTTTGTGATTGCTATGATTCTATTATCCAAAAAAGAAAGGGAGAAATAAGAGATGGAATTATTAGCAAACATTGCAAGACCAAGACCGGTAGGAACTGCTTTGAATCAGGAAATTACAGACTATGTAGGAGCATATTTAGAAGAGTGCGGATATGAGGTAAAGAAGGTTCCGTTTGATTGTAAAGTGTGGGAAACGCAGGAATCCTTTTTGCAGATTAATGGAAAGAAGATTACAGTACAGGTAAGTCCGTATTCGGAGGCATTTACCGGAACGAGCAAAGCCGTTGTTGTAAGAAGCCTAAAGGAGCTCAAGGAAGCCGATTGCAAAAATAAGCTGCTGTTTTTAACGCAGGAGTTGGCAGAAGAGTCATTGCAGCCGAAAAATTATCCTTTTTATTATCCGGATGAGCATAAAGAGGTGATTACTTGTCTGGAGGAGAAAAGACCGTGTGCAATCATAGCGGTGACAGGCAGAAGCTGTATGAGCGGACTGGAGCCGTTTCCGGTAATTGAAGATGGGAATTTCCATATTCCGGTGGGCAGCATTCAGAAAGCTGTTTTTGCTGAAATAGAAGCTGCGGTATGCGAAAAGGAAATCGAAATATCGATTTTTTCTAAGAACAATGAGGCAACTGCTTATCAGTTGATTGCATCAAAGAAAGCACAAAATCCCCAGGGAACAATCGTGATTTGTGCGCATATGGACAGTAAATATAATACTGACGGTGCGCTTGATAATGCTTCCGGAGCTGTGACAATGCTTTTGGCAGCAAAGGGAATGAAAACCGATAAATACAATATTGATATTGTACCGTTTAATTCCGAAGAATATTATGCTCCACAGGGTGAACTGATTTATTTGGAGGAAATTCAGAAGGAAGAAAAAGAAATAACACTTCTTGTAAATATCGATACAGTAGCGCATGTAGGATCAAAAGTGGCGGTATCCTCATTTAACTTTGATGAGAGGGAGCAGCAGAAGCTTGATGAAGTAATGAAGGAATGTAAAGATATTGTTGCCGGAAAGCCCTGGTATGCAGGTGACCATGCTGCTTTCGTTTTTAGCGGAACAAAGTGCATTTTGGTTTCTGCTTCGGATTTATTTGAAGACAGTATCGGCTATACACATTGTCCAAAGGACACAATTGATTTGGTGGATGAGAAGCTGATCGAGAATGCAGCCGAGTATATTTGCAAGGTAGTTAACGTGTATTAGTAAATATCAAAAGAAAGAGTGAGCCTGGATGGATGAAAGAATCATCGCAGTTCAGCGAATGCAGAACTATATTGAAGAACATATTTTAGAAGAAATAAAAATAGATGATTTGGCGCGGCTCACGATGTATTCTCCGGTTCATGTAAGGCGTCTTTTCCTTGAATGGACCAAATATACTCCGGCTGATTATATCAGGCGTTTGAAGCTTTCGAAAGCGGCATTAATGCTGAGGGATCAGTCATGCAGAGTGGTAGATGTCGTAACGGAATTTGGTTTTGGTAGTGTTGACGGATTTCAGAGGGCATTCAAAAAAGAGTTTGGATATAATCCGAAGGAGTATGAGACCAATCCCGTTCCCATTTATCTGTTCACTCCTTACGGAGTACAGGCGCAAGCGAAAAATCCCTTTGATTTTTCACCCACAAACACCAGAAAAGTAACCGTTCAAAAAATTCACAAAGAGGCAAGAACGGTAATTATCAAAAGAGGAATAAATGCTACGGATTACTGGTCATATTGTGAAGAAATCGGATGCGATGTATGGGGATTATTGAAAAGTATTAAGTCCATAAGCGGTGAACCGGTATGCTTGTGGCTTCCTGAGAAATATCGCAGGCCTGTTACGAATGAATACGTTCAGGGTGTTGAGGTGGAAAGCGATTATCCGGGAAGGATTCCGGATGGTTTTGACATGCTGGAACTTTCGGAGGCAGATTATTTATTGTTCCGAAGTGATCCCTATCAGGATGTGGAGTATGGCTCTGCTATTTTAGATGTAGAAAAAGTAATCTCGGAATATGATTTTCAGAAAAACGGATATCGGAGAGATGAAAGCAATCCACGAATACAATTGGAACCGATTGGTACGCGGGGCTATATTGAACTTGTAGCAATAACAGAAAATGAAAGATAATAAAAAACGGGGAAGAATTGAAAAAATTCTTCTCCGTTTACTCGTTTATATTACCACAAAAACGCTGAAATTTCAAGTCTGGTAATGCATTTACAGAGGTGGTATTAAGTATTGCGGAGGTGGATTGTATGAATGAAAATAGAACAAATCAGACAGAAAAAAATATGACGGCAAAGGTGAGCTGCTTTGCAAGAGCGTATCACTATCGAAGCAATGAGGGATGGATTTTTGCTGATACATTAGCGGAAATAATATTGGGAACAAGTCGGAGGCCAAGCGGTCTTAGGAAGACAATGTCATAAATCAACTCCTTGGC
>JAZNIP010000355.1:0-8817 GCA_045577575.1 Lachnospiraceae bacterium
TATCGCTTTTTCAATAGCCTTAAGCAAGCTCTTTTCCCACGGTGCAATCTGTATCATGCGAGGCTCCGGCACAGAAACATTACCCACCTGTTGAATCGGTGTCGGTGTTCCGTAGTAATCTACCTTAATTTTATCAAGTACATGCGGATTTGCACGTCCCGCACGAATTGTTGCAAAATCTGCCAACAAATAATCATATGCCTTCTGCATCTTTCCTTCATAAACCTTTACTCTTTCATCCATGACTTTCCCTCCCTTTTAAACCGTAACCTTCGTTCCGTTAAAGTTACCTTTTACGGTATTCACAATACTGTTCTCTTCGTTTAACCCAAATACCCACATCGGCATCTTATTGTCTCTTGCCAAAATGGATGCTGTCATATCAACAACCTGCAGATTCTTTGCAATTACCTCATCAATCGTAACAGAATCATATTTCTTTGCCGCCGGATTTGTACGCGGGTCATCATCATAAACACCATCCACTGCTTTTGCAAGCAGAATGACATCTGCTTCCACCTCAATCGCACGAAGTACCACTCCGGTATCGGTAGAGAAATACGGATGTCCCGTACCTCCTGCAAAAAATACAACCATTCCCTTATCAAAATATTTATTGGCACGATCTTTGGAAAACAGCTTTGTAAAAGAACCGCACTCAAAAGGGGTCAGAATATTGGTCTGCATTCCTGTAGTGCGGAAAATCTCCGACACATAAATACAATTCATAATTGTCGCAAGCATTCCTATCTGATCTGCCTTTGTCCGGTCAATATTTTCACTGGAACGTCCTCTCCAGAAATTACCGCCACCAATTACAATACCCACCTGAATTCCGTCATCTACCAGCTGCTTTACCTGCATGGCAACCTGTTTTACGGTAGGCTCATCAAATCCGGTCTTTTTTTCTCCTGCCAGTGCTTCTCCACTGAGTTTTAAAAGTATTCTCTGCATTCTTATCACCTGATTTATTTTTTATTATTATGCTGCTATTTTCTCTTTTTAAATTCCTCAAAGAAGGAGGTCGGATTTACATCTGCATAGCACTGAGAACACATACCCTCAATTACCGCACCGTTATTAATCTGTACGGACTTGGATTTGATATTGCCCATAACAATTGCAGAAGTATCTAAAATAACCGGTCCGTGTACATCGATATCTCCCTTTACCGCTCCTGCAATTACCGCGCTGGTTGCAAAAATATTACCGATAATAACAGAGCTCTGTCCGATTTTTACACTTCCTTCACTACGAACCTCGCCGGTAATTTTAGCATTTTCTGCATAAATCTCAGTTGCCTTAGAATTACCCGTAATCGTTCCTGTTACATTTAATTTACCGAGAATATCAATATTTCCTTCGATTGTACCTATAACATTCAGTGAACCGTCCGAAGACATATCACCCTTAATCTTCATGCCGGCAGTTACAATCGCAACCTCATCACTCAAAGTGCTTTTGCTTGTAAAGGACATGGTGGACATCGGCTTTGGTTCTACTACCGGCGCTACTGTTTCCTGCATATCAATTTGATCAAGCAAAGATTCCAATGTATTTGTCATATCATTATTTTCCATATCGAGTTCCTCTTCCTCTATCTCTTCTGTCACTTCTTCCGCTTCCTCATATACTTCCTCAGACAATTCTTCTACTGCTTCCGCCTCTTCCGAAAGAATATCCTCCTGCTGCTCTTCTTCCGGAATCAGTTCATTCACTGCCTGCGATAAGTCTTCTTTCAAATCTGAAAAAAATCCCATGTTATTATCCTCCGTTCCTTTGTATCCCATTAAGGATTCATAGTTTTATGCTGTATCGGCATTGTATCCGCTGTAATCGGCACAATAACCGTATCATCCATCTCCAAAATCGTCTCAATAATCTCCGGCAAAGCCTCTACCGTACTCTCTTTGTCTGATGCATCGTGCATCAAAATTACGGCTGTACGATACCACTCCAAATCCGCCACACAATTTTGAACAATCTGCTCCTTGTCCAGTCTGGCTGTCGCATCTCCACTGGAAATATTCCAATCATGCCAGCTTACTCCGATTTCATTCAAATACGACTTCAGCTCCTCCATGTCCACACTTCCGGCACGATTACTGCTTCCTCCCGGAAAACGATAGACCTCCGGATACACATCCGTCATTTCATGCAAATAATCCTGCAATGCATTAACATCCTTTACGAACGCTTCCTTCGAGCTGTAAATATCTTCATAAACATGACTGTAGGAATGCATTCCAAGTGTATGTCCCTCTTCCACAATCCTTCGATACATGTCTTTATAGGCTGCTTTTCCTTCTCCGACAACAAAAAAAGTGGCCTTTACATCATATTCCTTTAAAATATCCAATATTTCATCCGTGTAAGTACTGGGACCATCATCAAAAGTTAAATACACCTTTCGAATGCCACTTTGCACAGGCTCTGTCTTTGTCGTCTCTTTTTCCAGATTTTCCCATGCCCGAATGCTGTCTTCTTCCGTTAAAATGACTGCTTCTTCTTCGGCATCGGCTGTCTCAGAGACTACCGGGCTCCCTGCCTGCTCATGCAATTCCTGCTGCAAATCGGATATCTGCCCTTTTAACTGAAATACTCGGACAGTCAGATAACAGCAAAGTATCGATGGTAAAGCTATTGCAGTCAAAATGCTGTATATAATCAGCTTTTTTAATCTCTGTACTCTTTTTTTTCTGTCTTTCACGTTTATCTCTGACATAAGTAAACAAACTCCTTCCCTATTGTAACACACAAAAGGGAAGGAGAAAAGTACAAATTAATTCAGTTTGAATTTTCCAACGACATCGTTCAGGCTGCCGGCAATGCATTCCTGTTCCTTTGCTTTTTCAGATACCTCTTCTACAACTCTCGATACATCATCAACCGTACCCATAATCTGAGCACTGTTATCTGCCGTATTCTGAGTAGACTCTGCAATGTTCTGTACCGCATTGGCAACTTCGCCCATAATGCCTTCAATATTTAATGCCATTTCGGAAATCTTAACCGAATTGTCTTCGATTGCAACCGCATCTTCACCATACTGCTTTGCAACTCCGACAAACCGATCGTAATCCGGTGTTACCGTATCCTTTAAAAATCCTATCAGTGACTTGGAATCGGCTGTTAACATATCAAATGCACGTTTTACCTCTTCAATTGTATTCTGAATTTCATCTACAACCTCTGCGGTATCTCCTGCCATCTTGCCGATTTCCGTTGCTACTACGGCAAAGCCTCTTCCCTGCTCTCCTGCTCTAGCGGCCTCAATAGAAGCATTCAGTGAAAGCAGATTAATCTGTTTCGCAATATCGGAAATAACCTCTGCCATTCTGCCGATAGACTCTACTACTTCAGCATTTTTCAAGCTCTTGCTCAAATTATTTTCATATTCTTTGGAAAGCTTGATTGCGTAATCATAAGCCTCTTTGCTTGTCTTTTCAATTGCGTGTGCTCTGCTCTTAATCTCTTCTGTCATAGCCTTGCTCTTATCAGCCTCTCCCGATAAGATGTTTACAGAAGAAGAAACCTCTTCCGTGGAAGCATTTACTTCCTCAGTGGCCGCACTCGCTGACATCATTGCCTCATTTACACTGTTCATCAATACAACAATGGTCTCAAACTGCTGTGTCAACTCATCGGCTGCACCGTTTACCTTTTCACTGGAATCGGTAATGTCAACCGCATATTTGGAAATATCTTCGATTACCTTACGGTTGCTTTCATACATAACATTCAGGGAGCGTCCCATCTGACCAAGCTCGTCAATTCTGCGAATGGACATCGGCTCAATAGAGAAATCCCCCTCTGCCAGTGTTCCTGCAAATTTATGTACCTTGCGGATTCCTCTTGTAATGGAGCGTACCTGCATAAGAATCGCCCCTGCCGCAACAATAACAGCTACTACGCATACTACCAAAAGCTGCTGGATTAATTGCCAGATTGGCGCATCCAGTTCGGACTGAGGAACTCTCATAATCATTTTCCAGTTAACATCCGGAATCGTATCATAATACAGGCGATAGCTTTCTCCCGCCTCGCTATAATCTGTAATACCTGTTTCTGCCGCTAAAATCTCCTGTCCTGCAGCAGCCAGCGAAGTACTTGTCTCATTTAAGATGCTCAACCCTGTTTTGATTTTGCTTTCATCCGTACTTCCCAGATAAGCTCCTGTATTGCCGGATAACAAAATAGCATCTCCGCTGTCACCGATCTGAATGGAACTGATAAGACTCTGCACCTTCATCATATCCACATCAACGGTTGCGCAGCCAACAAAGTTTCCTCTTGCATTTACCATAGGTGCTACGCATGTCATGAGAAAAGCGTCTCTCTCCGCATCATAATACGGCTCTGTAAACTGCGCTCCCTCAATGCCCTGTGACAGCACATAAAATTCCTTGTTGAAATAATCATATCCCGCATTGCTGTAATCATAGGTAGCCACAAGCTCCGGGCTGTCACTGCTTACATAGGGGGCATAATATTCTTCACTGGAACGATATACATTCGGTTCAAACCAGATACCGCTTCCCAGTATAATTTCATTTCCACCTACTACCTCGGAAATTGTCGTTTCCAAAGCGGACGGCGTTACCGTTTTGTATCCGTTTTCAATCGTAGTCGCCATATTGAGCGTCGTACTGGCAATCAGCTCAAGCTCACCTGCAATGGATGCCTCCTGCGCACTCAGCTCAGAAACCATACGCTCCTGCATCTGCTCTGAAATAATCGTTCTCGCACTCTGAGCACTGATAACAGTAAGTACCAGCATAACAATTACGACTACCGGAAGAATCCCAAGTATTAATTTAGTTCCGATTTTTTTTAATTTCACTGTTTTCCCGCCTTCCTGCTTAACCCCAATTTTTAACATTATACCATCCATAGCCTTTTTCGACAACTCAAATCTCCTGCCAACACAAAAGATTTTTAGAAACAAAGAGTCCGCTTGCGGAGCATTTTTGCTTTATAGAAATAGCTTTTGCACGTTAGCGCAGCATAGTTTTTCTATAAAGCAAAGAAAGCATCCGTTGGATAACAAATACGTTTCCCAAATCAGATGCTTTCCATCAACTACTCTTATTTTTATACCGGAGTGGTTACCGGCTCATTCTGTTTTTTACCAAACAGCTTTCTCTTTTGCTTCTTTTTCTGTTTTCTGTCCTTGCTTCTCTTATGAATAATCATATAGAAGGTCGGAAGCAGAATCAAGGTCAGAATGGTAGAAGCTGTCAGACCGCCTACGATAACAACCGCCATACCCTGAGTCTGCTCTCCATTTTTTCCATATCCGACTGCCATCGGAATCATGGAAAGGATGGTCGTCAAGGTTGTCATCAGAATCGGGCGCAGACGGGATTTACCTGTTTCAATCAACGCTTCCTCCGTACTCATGGTCTTGCGCAGCATATTCGTATAATCCACATACAAAATACCGTTGTTTACTACAATACCAATCAACATCAAAAAGCCCATCAGTGAAGTCATGTTAATGGTACATCTGGTTACAAGCAAAAGCAGAATCGAACCAATTAAGCTGAACGGAATACAGAACATAACCATTCCGGAATACCGCAGATTTTCAAACTGAATTGCCATAACAATATATACAAGCAAAATAGCTACCACAATTGCCTTAATCAAAGATGTAAACTCTTCTATCATCATCTCATCCATTGTGTTGGTTCTCTGGCTTACACCATCCGGCAAAAAGGTTTCCTCCATAATTTTCTGAATCCCCTTCTGCGCATCGAATTTTGCTTCGCCACCCTCTAAAGTAGCCGTAACGCTTGCCGTATACATACCATCCTGACGCATAATGGTAGTCGGTGAATCCGTATACACAATTTCTGCAATGTCAGACAATGGAACTGCTACACCGCTTGTATTTGTCAATGTAATGCCGTATACCTCGTTCATCGTAGGGTATTCACCCTCGGGATATTCTACCGTAACGGTATATTCTCTATCATCTACAAGTACATCCATTGCATCGGAACCGCTCATCATCGTATAGATAGAACCGGATGCCGCTTGCGGTGTCAGTCCGGCCGCCGCAGCTTTAATCGGATCTATCACGATTTCTGCCTTTGTCGCTGCATCTGCCAGAGAATGAGTCGCACTGATAACACCATCTACATCCATAACAATATCCGATACCTGTCGGCACGCTTCCTTTAATTTTTCAAGATCACGGCTCTCCAGAGATACGTCATAGGTGTTACCGCCTCCCATTCCGCTCATTCCTGAAGAGGATGAAGATGCAACGGAAATCTCACAGCTGTCCTCATAGCCTTCCAGCACCTTCGTCCACTCATCTACGATTTCTGCCGTAGGCAGCTTACACTCGTCTGCCACATAAGCTTCTACCGTACCGCTGGCTGATGCCTCATTTACCATTGCACTATAATCTGAAATATACGGGCTTTCTGCTACAAAGGCTTCAATTTCCCTTATCTTTGTGTCAATGACATCAAGCTGCATACCCGGACGAAACTCTACCGTTATTGCCACCTGACCTTCATCGGTCTGCGGCATTAACTCAACATTGACAAATTTCATTAATACGATAGAGATAATGAAAATAATAACCGCACTAATGGCAACTGTCTTCTTTTTATGTAAGGCCTTTCTCAAAATGCCGGCATATTTCTCACCGACCACATCCAAGAATTTATTAACTCTTGATTCCTTCTTTTCAACCGGTCTGTACTGTGAAAAACACAGTGGCACAAGTGTGATTGCTGATACAAGAGATGCAACAAGAGCAAATACAATCGTATATCCAAGCTGTCCGAACATCTGTCCCGACATTCCCTTCATGGTTGCAAGCGGCAGATAAACAACAACTGTCGTAATCGTAGATGCTACAATAGATGCCATAACCTGCTTGGTCGCTTCATATGCTGCATCAGTAAAAGCCATCCCTTCATCCTTTTTACGGAAACACATCTCAATAACAACGATAGCATTATCTACCATCATACCGATACCGATAACGAGTGCACCCATTGTCAGCATGTTCAGTGAGAATCCCATAAAACTCATCAAAATAAAAGTAATGAGCAGGGATACCGGCATGGAGCTTCCTACAATCAAACTACCCTTGAAATCTCCAAAGAATAAAAACAATACCGCCATCGTGATAGCAATACCTAAAATCAAGGTTTCTGCAATAGAACGTATCGCATCAATAATGGATTCACTACTGTCATAAACTGCTGTAATCGTAATTTCCGGATTTTTTGCATTTAATTCGTCGATGACCTTCATGACATCACGGGACAAATCTACCGCACTGGCACTCTGCACCTTTGTAACACTGACACTGACATTATCACCGTTGTTATAACGGCTATAGCTTTCTGCTGCTTCTACTGCATAGTGTACATAAGCCACATCCGACAAGTGAATAACATTACCCGATGGTGTAGTAATCGGAATGGTTCCGATTTCCTCCGGTGTAGCATATTCCACGGTAGAACTGATATTCAGATTCTGATTACCATACTCAGCACTACCTGCCGGAATTGTATAATTTGCATTTGCTACAGACTGTGCTACGGAAGAAATATTTAATTTATACTGCTGCATCAGCTCCGGTATCAGCTCCACACTGATGTACTCGGACTTACCACCGGATATACTTAAATCTGCTACATCACTCAGTTTCTCCAGTTCCGGCTGCAACGTTTCCTCAACATAATTTAGTACATCTACATCTTCATCTGAATTTACGGACAATGTCATAACAGGCTGTGCATTCATATCCATTGCAATAATAATAGGATCCTCTGCATCATCCGGAAGGGAAGATTTAACCCTTTCCACTGCCTCCTGCATATCAATAAATGCATCGTCCATGTCCGTACCATATTCAAAGGAAAACATAACCATAGACATATTTTCCTCTGACTGGGAATAGACTCCGTCCAATCCAGCGATTGTACCGCATCCATCATCAATTTCTTCGGTTACGAGACGCTCTACATCCTCGGGACCTGCCTGTGGATATACAGTCATAACAAGCATAACCGGCATATCCATATCCGGAATGAGCTGTAGCTTCATTCCCATAACGGAACTGATTCCGAATATTATCAAAGATACTACAATAACCAGAGCGGCAACAGGTCGTTGTAATACTGTTTTTGTCAACTTACTCATCTGCTACCTCTCCTTTTACTGCACTTCGTTTTCCTGCTTGATTCTTTCTTCAATGCTCAGGCTCAGCTTTGCTGTATCTGTCAGCTCCACATCCTCTATGGAAGCTGCCTCAATGGCTTCCTCTGTACTTTCTGTTACTGCTCCCTCCTGTGCAGGTGCTTCCTCTGTTTCCGTTTCTGCAGGCACTTCGGCACTGTCCTTTGTCTTTACCGGAGAACCGTCCTTTAACTGTGCCGCCCATGTAACAATTACCTGACTGTCTGCGGACAGACCGGATTTTACTTCTACGCTTTCATTGTTGGTAATACCTGTTTCAATCTGTGTTTTTACTGCCTTACCATCTTCCATGCAGTATACAAATGCTTTCTGGCTCTCGTAATATACACTGTCTACCGGAATGGTCATAACATTATCCGCACTCTGAGTTGCCAGCGTAAGCTTCACGCTTGTTCCTGCAATCAACTCATTCGCACCGTTTGTAAGCTGTGCTTTGATTTTAAACAAACCGCTTGCTGTATCAGCCACTCCCGCGTTTTCGGAAATGGTCGCACTGTATGTACTGCCGTTTCTTTCAACAACAACCTCCTGTCCTACAGAAAGCTCTCTCATAACAGTCTCTGCCACATAAAATACGACATTTGC
>JAZNIP010000356.1:0-2751 GCA_045577575.1 Lachnospiraceae bacterium
TTGATGCAATTGTTCCTCTATTTGCTCCGTTCCCGCCTTAAAACCAAGCAAATACTTAGAGGAACATTCCGGACAAAGTGCCGGCTTTTTCACAGTATAACCGCAATAATGACAAACCAGTGTTCCATTTTTATGCTCGGACAATGAAATATCACAATGCGGACATTTCATCACATGTCCACAAGCGCGACATGACACAAATCCGGCATAACCACGCCTGTTTAAAAACAGCATGCTCTGCTCTCCCGCCTCCAGACGCTGTGACAGCATTTGCTGTAATCTTCTGCTGAAAATAGAACGATTGCCGTTTGCCAGCTCTTCCCGCAAATCCTCAACATATACCTTTGGAAGTGCGCCTCCCGTCAAACGCTCAGAAAGCTCAAAACGTTTGATTTCTCCCCTTTCGGATGCATAATAGGATTCCAGCGAAGGGGTTGCAGAGCCCAGAACCACGCTCGCACCATAATAGGATGCCAACTCCTTAGCTGCCTCTCTGGCATGATATTTCGGCATAGTCTCGCTCTTATAGCTCGCCTCATGCTCTTCATCTATTACAATCAGCCCAAGTCTCAAAAACGGCGTAAAAAGTGCCGACCTTGGGCCAATGATTACATCAATTTCTCCTTTTTGTGCCCGCAGACACTGATCATATTTTTCTCCTGCAGAAAGTCTGGAATGCAGTACCGACACACGACTGCCAAACCGCGCCGTAAACCGTGCTACCGTCTGATAGGTCAACGCAATCTCAGGAATCAGAACAATTGCCTGCTTTCCGAGAGCAATCATTTCCGCAATCAGCTCCATATATACTTCAGTCTTACCGCTTCCGGTAATACCATGTATCAGATACGTGCCAAAATTCCCGTTTCTATAATCGTCTATGACCTCTGTCACAATCCTTTGCTGCATACCGCTTAATGCGACCTGCTTATTCAACGCGCCTTCCGCTTTTACCGGATTGCGATAGGTGTTTTCTGACACAACTGTCAGAACACCTTTTTCCTCCATCGCGCGGATAACTGATGGCGTAACCGAAAGCTCTCCCGTGGCACATTCATATGAGATCTCATGCTTTTCGCAAAGCCTTTCCAATAGCCGTGCTCTGGCACTCTGATGCTTTCTGCAACAGACCTCCCAAAGCTCCTTCGCCTCTTCCTCAGGCAGCTGCAAAACAATTCTGCGCTTCTGAAGCGTTTTTGTTTTCTGCTTTGCAGGAAGCACCGTTTTTAATGCCGTAATCATGGTAGAGCCATAGTGCTCCTTCATCCATGCTGCCAGACGTATCTGACTGCTCTCCGCCAGTACATCCTTTTCCGAAATCCTAAGAATCTCTTTTGTTTTTTCCGGTATATATTCCGCTTTATCCGTTATTTCCACCACATAGCCGCTACGCTCCCGGTTTCCCTTCCCAAAAGGTACCATAACACACATCCCTGCAGTTATTTTCCCAAATAAATGCTCGGGTATCCGATATTGAAACGTTTTGTCTACGCTTTCATGGGAAATGTCAATAATGATATTGGCATAAATGCCTTTTATCATATCGTTACTCCTCTTTCTCTCAGGATATCCGCAATCAGTATCCTTTCATCCATCGGATACTTCTTTCCTTCGATTTCCTGATAATCCTCATGTCCTTTTCCGGCAAGCACGATAATATCCCCCGGCTCACCGTTATCAATCACATAAGCAATTGCTTCTTTTCTGTCGCAGATTTCTACATAACTTCCGTTGGTTTTCCTGATTCCCACCTTAATATCATCTATAATATCCTGTGGCTTTTCAAACCGGGGATTATCCGATGTGATTACGGTCAAATCCGCCAGCCTGCCACTGACCTCACCCATCTCATACCGGCGCAGCTTGGAACGATTTCCTCCACAGCCGAATAAGCATACAAGTCTGTGCGGCTCATACTCCTTTAATGTTGTCAAAAGACTCTCAAGTGCCATCGCATTGTGCGCATAATCAATCATCAGCGTAAAGCTATCCGACACCTTTACCATTTCAATTCTGCCCTTTACATGTGCATTTAACAATGCAGACTTTATATTTTCATCCGAAACCTCAAAATGTCTGCAAATCGCAATAGCCGTCAATGCATTATACACACTGAATCTGCCCGGAGTATTGGTCTCTACTGCTATGTCAAGCAGCCCCTTTACGTCAAAATCCACACCAAGACTGCCCGGCTTTGTCACAAGGTGCATATTGCATGCCTGCAAGTCAGCCCCTTCCGAAAAGCCATAGGTTTCCAGCCTACAGGTATGCCCTTTCACAACATCCTGCCAATGAGCATCGTCACAGTTTACAATCCCCACCTTACACTGCCTAAACAAAAGCCCCTTACATGCCATATAATCCTCAAAATCCTTATGTTCGTTCGGTCCGATGTGATCCGGCTCAATGTTGGTAAAAATACCGATATCAAAAACAAATCCCTGTGTACGGTGCATCATCAATCCTTGTGAAGACACTTCCATTACAACCGTATCACAGCCTGCATCTGCCATTCGTCTGAAATAACTCTGCAAAATATAAGATTCCGGTGTAGTATTGTTTGCAGGTATCTGTTCATCCCCTATAATTGCCTCAATCGTACCGACAAGTCCTACCTTTCTGCCTGCCTGCTCCAAAATCGATTTTACAAGATAGGTGGTGGTCGTCTTGCCCTTTGTTCCCGTAATACCGATAATTCGCATTTGCTCTGCCGGATATCCGAAATATGCAGCCGACAAAAATGCCAGTGCG
>JAZNIP010000357.1:0-3751 GCA_045577575.1 Lachnospiraceae bacterium
CATGCAGAGTGCAAAACGGACAGCAATGGCTTTGTCAGCATGAGCACGAAAGGCATAAAAAATATCTGCAGCCGAAAAAGGTCTTTCGCAAATCATATTCAAATAAAAACGAGCAAGTCCTACGAGAAAAATACCACCCAATACATCCAGAATGAGGCTGATGAGACCGGAAAGAATCGTGCCTGCCATCGTAGTCTGGTCAGTTAAGGTCGAGCATAAAAGCGTAGCAATGAGTATGATGCCGCCGGCAACGAGCTCCGCAGAGATAGCAGCACCATATTTACCCAATAGTTGTCCTCTCGCAATGGACTTTATTTGGGCAGAAGATAAATTTTGATTCATAATATGATAAACTCCATTTCATTCAATTTAAATCTTTCTCAGAGAGAAAAGCGGGAAAGCATCAAACGGCAGTATTGATGTTCATACCGGAATAAACGGTAGAATCTGCCAGCTTTTTATCCTTTTGATAAGGATTTTCTTCGTTATAATATTTAATCTGTGTATTGGTAGTGCCGCCGGAAATATAGGTGCGTCCACATTCCGGACAAATGCCGGTATGCAGAGCCACAGTAGCAGAGACTACTTTGCCGTTACCCTGTGCCGCTTTTTTATATGCGTTGGAAACATGCTCCTGTTCATGAGCGCGTACCCGACTTGCAGAATCCTCCGGGGAAATATGGGAAGCAGACTTAAACGAAACCATTTCGTCGGAGCCGTCCTGATATTTTCGTTCTTTACAGGTTTGACACTCTTCCTGAGAAGACCTGCCACCTGTTATACGGTTGTCTGAATAGCCGTAGTCAGTCTGTGGATAAAGCGGTTGAGTGGAAAGTCTGTCAATTGTCATAATAATCACTCCATGAAAAAAGGCTCTTCGAAAAAGGGCTCTTCAAAATTAGGGTCATTTGTAAAAGGATCTTCCAAAGAATCATAGAAGGATTCTCCGTAAAGCTGTTCATATGCCTCGTCAAAGGCTTCCTGAAATTCAGGTACATTGAAAATGAGATAGAAGCAGCCTGCCAGAATACAAATATTTATGCTGATGCTGCAGAGTGAGGTAATGAAACCAGCCTTTGCATGTCCGGAAAGTCTGCTACTGTTTCCTTTGGAAAGAAATGCCAGTACCATACTGATACCGCCCAATATGCAAGGCAGATAAAACGGTAGCAGAAAGGTGGAAAGTCCACCAATGATACCGACAACCATAGCCGCAGTGGCCATGCTGTTTTCTCTTGGAATGGAGGGACGCACCAAAACGGGTCCCTGTGGTGTTTGATTTTGATAATCCATTGTAACTCCTTTGATAATCAAAATCCGGTCAGAACGGTGTGTCTGACAGAATTTCATATTTATGATAATAGTATCACTTTTCTGATAAGAATACAATTAGTGAAAAAACGGGAAAAAGAAAGTAGGAAAAAGGAAAGTTCTGTGATAAAATGCTAAACAGAGAAAACATGCTCCGCAGGGGAGTTGTAGTAAAAGGAGTTATTTATATGGACATTATTTTAAAGCTGAAGGAAGAACTAAAAGTAGAAAAGTGGCAGGTAGAAGCGGCAGTTTCCCTGATTGATGAAGGAAATACGATACCGTTCATTTCCAGATACCGTAAGGAGGCTACCGGAGCACTGAATGATGAGGTGTTGCGTAATCTTCATGAAAGATTGGTTTACCTGCGCAATCTTGAAGATAAGAAGACACAGGTGCTTGGCAGCATTGAAGAGCAGGGTAAGCTGACAGATGAATTAAAGGAAAAAATTATGGCGGCAGAGACGCTTGTGGCGGTTGAAGATCTTTATCGTCCGTATCGTCCTAAGAGAAAGACAAGAGCCAGTGTGGCAAAGGAAAAGGGACTGGAGCCGTTGGCAGAGCAGATATTGGCTCAGGAGATGAGTCATTCTCCGCTTGAAGCGGCAGCGGATTTTGTGGATGAGGAAAAGGGGGTCAAGACACCTCAGGAGGCATTGCAGGGAGCGATGGATATTATTGCGGAGGGTGTTTCCGATGAGGCGGAATATCGTACCTACATTCGTAAGGCGACTTTTGAGGAAGGAAAATTAGTCAGTGCGGCAAAGGACGAAAAGGCAGAGAGCGTTTATGAAATGTATTATGATTATTCCGAAAATGTAAATAAGGCGGCAGGACACAGAATTTTAGCATTAAATCGTGGTGAAAATGAAAAGTTCCTGACCGTAAAAATAGAAGCTCCGGTGGAGCGGATTATTCGTTTTCTGGAAAAGCAGGTGATTACAAAGGACAACCCTCAGACAACACCTGTTTTGCAGGAGGTTGTAGCAGATGCCTATGACCGTCTCATTGCTCCGGCGATTGAGCGTGACATTCGTAATGAACTGACCGAAAAGGCTGAGGACGGAGCGATTTCCGTATTCGGTAAAAATCTGGAGCAGCTTTTATTGCAGCCTCCGATTGCAGGAAAAACTGTACTCGGTTGGGATCCGGCATTCCGTACCGGTTGTAAGCTGGCAGTTGTGGACGGAACGGGAAAGGTACTGGATACGAAGGTGATTTATCCTACCGCTCCACAGAATAAAGTAGAAGAAGCAAAAGCAGAGCTAAAAAAGATTATAAAAAAATACAATGTGGATTTGATTTCCGTAGGAAACGGAACGGCATCCAGAGAATCGGAGCAGGTTATTGTAGAACTGTTAAAGGAACTGGACAGACCGGTACAGTATGTTATTGTCAATGAGGCAGGAGCATCCGTCTATTCCGCAAGTAAGCTGGCAACGGAGGAGTTCCCGAATTTTGATGTGGGACAGAGAAGTGCGGCATCTATAGCAAGAAGACTGCAGGATCCGTTGGCAGAGCTCGTAAAAATTGATCCGCAGTCCATCGGAGTAGGTCAGTATCAGCATGATATGAACCAGAAAAAACTGGGAGAAGCGTTAAGCGGAGTCGTGGAGGATTGTGTAAACAGAGTCGGTGTGGATTTGAATACGGCATCTGCGCCACTGTTATCCTACATTTCCGGTATATCTAAGGTGATTGCCAAAAATATAGTGGATTACAGAGAAAATAACGGCAGGTTTACGAACCGTAAGCAGCTTTTAAAGGTAGCAAAGCTGGGACCGAAGGCATATGAGCAGTGCGCTGGTTTTATGCGTATTTCTGACGGAGATAATCCTCTGGATGCTACCAGCGTGCATCCAGAATCCTATGAGGCTGCGCAGCAGCTTCTTGAAAAGCTTGGGCTGACAATGGAGGATGTAAAGGCAGCCCAGAAAAAGGCAGCGTCCGAAAAGGGAAAAGCAAAAGACGGAAAGTTGAAACAAGAAGAAAAAAGGGGAAAGGAACAGCCAAAGCAGAAAAAGGTAGTGATTCGTAATACGAATACTGCTATGGGAAAAGCACTGGCAGCAGCAATGGGCGGTATGATGTTGGATTCAGAGCCGCAGAATAATAAAAAGGCAGCGGGCAGCAATCAGACTATGGCAGATAAGAACGGAAGCGTGTCGGAAGGCATGGGTGTCGGCAATCTGGAACGCCGCGTAGGTGATAAAAAGAAGCTGGCAGCAGAGCTGGGTATCGGTGAAATGACGTTGACTGATATTTTAAAGGAACTGGAAAAGCCGGCAAGAGACCCTCGAGATGATATGCCGAAGCCGATTCTTCGAAGCGATATTCTGGAAATGAAGGATTTGAAGCCGGGTATGATTTTGAAGGGAACGGTTCGTAATGTCATTGACTTTGGTGCTTTTGTAGATATTGGGGTACATCAGGACGGACT
>JAZNIP010000358.1:0-3001 GCA_045577575.1 Lachnospiraceae bacterium
GTCGGGGATTCCCAAGCCTTCCAACGGCTTCCAGACATAACGGACGAGAAAGCGTGCCAGTGGCCAGAATGTACTGTTAAGTAATTCCGGCTGATGGCCGTGAGTGATGTAAATATCCTTTTTGCAATGTGTATCTTTTAAAATGATTCCTGAATAAAACGGAATATCTCCCCAATCTTTTCTTTTTTCAATATCATGATTTCCATATAAGGAATAAAAACGTCCTGCAGATTGAAAGCAGGATTGTATCTCAAAGCATAAAGGGTGTGCTTCTTTGATTTTTTTCATGGAACGGTTTTCCCAAAGCTCATCTCCGTCGCCTAATTCCAAATAACAAAATCCTGTTTCATAATAGTGCTTTATTGCCGCCATATATAAAAATTCATTTTTGAGAAAATTGTCATTGGCATTGCCGATTCCGCGATGACAGTCGCTAAACAGCACATATTTGGAGTGGGCATTTAGCGGCAGACAAAGGGCATTATCAAAGGCTTTGCTAATGCGGGAGTAAAAAAGAGGAGTAGAAAGCAGTGTCATAGGTGCGGTATTTTTTGAGCCCGGTAATATTTTTTAAAAGATTGTTGCTTTTGGCGGCGGTTTTTGCGGTAGCGGAGTGTGCGGCGAAAGCTGCGTGGCAGGAAAAAGTAAAGATAGAGCAGCTTGTCGTGTGTAGCGGAGAAAGGTCGGCTTATCCATTGGTAGAGTCTGCAGAGGCAGCGATTTTTCCATTGCGACTGCATGGAAAAAAAGCGGGAGCGCGGCTGGGGTGAGTAAGGGGTGGTAAATACAAAGGAAATGGTCAGACCGCAGACGTTGATTGCGCAAAAGTCATAGCCGACAGTAGTAAGTGCGGCAGTAAAGCTCTGTAGCATGAGAGCGTTTGGGAAGGTAATGGATATATGCAGGGATAAATCCTGAGGCCGACAGAAGTGCCCCATGTAAAATCCGGTCAGCCACCAATGCTTTCGGGAAACAGAAAAAAGCGTGTTCCCGTTATGCAAAAGCTTCATGGAGAGAGAAAGCATCCATTCATCAGGTACACTTTGAAAATGTGCGGATTTGTATTGCTCCGGTGTAAGGAGAGAATCCGCGCAGTAAATACCAATCTCACCACCGATGTTAATGCCGTATTGCCCTTTCCAGAATTCGATGAGCCATGTACGGCCGGAATAATCAAAATAAATCGGTTCACAATCGAAAACCATGTGAAAACGGTCGGCAGTTTTGTCAAAAAGTGCCCGATAACCGAAGCCGCGTTGCCAGGCATCGATTCGAGAGGTGACAATGTTTTGCTGCTGCAGATAGGAAAAGCCGTATGGTTCCATCAAATCATCAAGAAGATACAGCTTTTTGCAAAAATCCATACAGCAGATTTTTTGAATGATACATTTTTTTCTGTGGTGATTTATAATGAAAAAAAGAATACAAAGAAACAGAAAGATGCTAAAAAAGATATACATATTGCTCTCCGTAATTGAGTTTGTATTATACTATGAAATTTTGGGTAATTGTTGAAGCGAAGCAGATGTGTTATTATAATATATTAGAAATTATTTTTTGAAAAAGTGGGTAAGATTGCCGGAGGAAATGGAATGAAGTGGAAAAAATTTAAGATAGAAACAATCACAGAGGCAGAGGATATTATTATCAGTACCTTATATGATATCGGACTGGAGGGCGCACAGATAGAGGATAAGGTGCCTTTGACAGAGAGTGAAAAGGAGCAGATGTTTGTAGACATTTTGCCGGACGGGCCTGCGGATGACGGTATTGCTTATTTAAGCTTTTTTGTGGAGGAAGCAGAAAGCGGAAAAGTAATTTTTAATGATGAGGAAACTGACACAGATGTCATTTTGGAAAGGGTCCGTGAGGAGCTGGAAGAGCTTCGCGGTTTTATGGATATCGGAAAAGGCAGTGTGACGGTGGACGAAACAGAGGACATTGACTGGATTAATAACTGGAAACAATATTTTCATCAGTTTTATATTGATGATTTGCTTGTCATCCCGTCCTGGGAAGAGGTAAAGGAGGAGGACAAGGGGAAAAAGATTCTGCATATTGACCCGGGTACCGCGTTCGGAACAGGTATGCATGAGACCACACAGCTTTGCATCAGGCAGCTAAAAAAATATATTACACCGCAAACGCGGCTGTTGGATGTAGGGACAGGCAGTGGTATCCTTTCCATTATTTCTCTGATGTACGGAATACAGGAGGCAAAGGGAACAGACCTGGATCCTTGCGCTGTGGATGCGGTAAGAGAAAACATGGAAGCGAATGGTATTTCCGCGGACAAATTTGAATTGACTATCGGAAATATCATTACGGATAAAGCAGTGCAGGATAAAATGGGCTATGAATGCTATGATGTCGTAGTTGCCAATATTCTGGCTGATGTGCTTGTGCCGTTGACGCCGGTTATTGTACCGCATTTAAAACAGGGCGGTATCTATATTACATCGGGAATTATTGACGATAAAGAGGAAACGGTTGTAGAGGCAGTAAAGGCAGCGGGACTTGAGGTGCTTGAGGTGACGTATCAGGGAGAGTGGGTCAGCGTAACGGCACGAAAGAATTAATCCCAAAATCGGTGTGCGCGAAGTTGGAGGAAATATGTATCAGTTTTTTGTAAACCCGGAGCAGATTCAGGATAAGCAGGTTGTCATAGTGGGAAGCGATGTAAACCACATCGGCAATGTAC
The DNA here is from genome assembly GCA_045577575.1 of Lachnospiraceae bacterium. Lineage (GTDB taxonomy): Bacteria > Bacillota > Clostridia > Lachnospirales > Lachnospiraceae > VSOB01. Next base: position 2,702 of record JAZNIP010000358.1, read on the forward strand.
TGCGCATGAAGCCGGGAGAGGAAATCGCAGTCAGCAACGGAATCGACGGAAAGGAATACCGTTGTCAGATTGAACAGATTACGGAAACGGAAGTGCTGTGTACCCTTTTGTTTGTGAAAGAGGATGGACTGGAGCTTCCGGCAAAGGTGTATCTGTTTCAGGGACTGCCCAAAGCAGATAAGATGGAGCTGATTATCCAAAAGGCGGTAGAGCTTGGGGCTTATGAGGTGATACCGGTAGCGACAAAGCGCGCCGTAGTAAAACTGGATGCCAAAAAGGAAAAGAGTAAGCTGGCAAGGT
>JAZNIP010000359.1:0-3401 GCA_045577575.1 Lachnospiraceae bacterium
GCTCCGCAAAGAACGTAAAGCTTAAGTATACATTCAAAATTATCTTTCAACGCAAAAACTGCCCCATAGTATGAGCAGTTTTCCAGTTCTGTTTTACATTTTTCATATTCCTGACGGATGAGGGATGGAAAATATACGGAAGGTGCATAGGTTGACATAGGAGTGTCCTTTCTGTGGAGGGATTAAAAATTTTTTCTTTTTTATTATTATAAGCCCAAAACAATATGCTGTGTCTACTCTTCTTGACTGCTACAAAAGAGAAATGTATATCTTGAAAAAAATATACTATTTTGTTTTCATGATATTGAAATAAATATATTTTCTCTTCCATCCTACCATCCCCACTAGCGCAACCACAGCCAACACCATCCCCACCTTAACCTCTATCGGATCATAGCAGAATACAATCTCATGCTCTCCTTCTGCCACCACTACTGACATATACATGGTGTTCGCTTTGTGCACCTGAACTTCTGTCCCATCCACATATGCCTTCCAGTTTTTATGATAAGGAACTGCAAGCAGTAAATATCCATCCTCTTCCGTACCAATATTTCCGGCAATACAATTATCTGACAACGTTATATCTGTCATACCGCTTAAACGCAGTTTTCCGGTTGCCTCCTGTAACATTTCTTCCTTCAAAATCCACACCTGAATATTTTCCTTCAGTTCCTGCAAATCCTCTATCGGCATTATGTCCTCAGCAGAAGCTCCATCCTGCATCTCTGAGAAATCTACATTTAGCAAAAACATCTCTTCTTCCTGAAATCCACCCAGATTATGCAAAAATCCTCTGTTATCCGAGCATTGATATTCCTTTTCCTGCCCATCTACCAATGATGAAATCGTTATCTGATTGTTCAAATCATCCTCTTTGATGTACAGATATGCCTGACTATCCTTTGCAAGCTCATAGGAAATTTGCAATCCTTTTTCAGTCAACTCATATTCCGGTGTCTGCAACTCATACGGCATATCCCTCTCCGTATATTCTACATAATCCGTTTCCAAAGTATCACTTTCTAATACGATATGCTCCAGTCCTACTCCCATCTTTTGTATATCATCCAATGCATCAAACTGCTCCGCCGAAACAGCCGAATGATACACACATCCAAGCGGTACTGCATTCGTATTCTCATATACGTTCCATGCATCACCATAGAACGATAGCGTATCCACCTTTTCATAACCGAGAGGTATTGTTTGTCCATCCTTTTGGAAATAATATTTTACACCGGCTAACGTCTCATATTCCGGACTGTTATTTAAACCGTAGGAACGCCAATTGTACCAATTCTTAGTTGCCAGCTGATTTATCATTTCCTGCGTATTCCCGTTTACCAGACTAAACCAGAAGGTCAGTCCATGATAATCATTTATCATTGCTACATTTTCCGGTCTGCCGTTAATTCCGGTAAGCTGATCATTTGAAATACGGTAGACTCCCTTATCCTCTGCTATCACATCTGCATAGCAAACAGGAGAATCCACATATTTTCCTACTTCTTCATATTTTAGAAATTCACTACTCCAGTTCAGGCCACATTCTGCGTTCAACCAATACACATTCAGCACAATATTAGCTGTCATAAAGATATAAACAGCTCCTCGAAACCAACCTGCTCTCTTACGCTTTTGTAACCAAGTCTCCGCTTCGGAAAGCACACATATCAACACGATGCAAAAGCCAAGCTGCAGCATAAACACCCAGCGCGTATAGGTCTGCACCCCAAAGCCATTTAAAATATAACCGACTACCGGAATGCACCATACTGCTATTCCTCCCAATACTGCAAGCATGCATTGCATATTTCGTTTCGTCCGAGGCAGAAAGAAAACTGCCGCAAGTGCCAACATTTCCAATATCGGGATTTCTGCCCAGTACAATGTATCTATCCTGCCGCCTACGCCTATCAGGAACTCTTTATACATAGCCGGCATCCAATTATCTATATCAAACAAAATGTCCCACGGTGATACTCCTGTCCGCAGACTTCCAAAAAAAGCAGTCAGTGACGGAAGTAAAATCGGAGCGGATAACGCAATTCCCAGCAGGTATTGTCCAATACAGCATAGACATTTTTTTATGATTTCCTGATAGCCATACACTCCATAGCGTGAAATCAATCGCACCGCACAGTAAACAGCCAAAGCCAAGCTTACCATATATAAAAAGTAAAAATTACAAAGCGCTGCATAAGCAACTGAAAATGTCAATATGCGGGATTTCTGTTCTCTGAATATCTTTTCACAGCCAAGTAAAATCAAAGGAAAATAAATGAGCGGAGACAGAAACTGTATGTATCTGCTGCCACCGCTTAATGTATACCCATAAAATAAATAACACAAAACGCCCATATTGATATATGAGCGATTTAAATCCATATAATCACAATATTTATAAAATGCAATTCCTGCCAGATATAAGCGCAAGAAATACAGTGCCGTATATAAATACGCACTGTTTTGTTCTGTTACAAACACTGCCAGCAGATTTACCGGATCTCCAAAGCCATAATAATTCAGGCATCCGATAATATCCTCACCCATGCCGATACTAAGGTCAAAAAACGGAACGGTAAAGTTGCCATGTAAGATGTTCTGCAATGCTTCCTGTAACCACTGACCAATATAAATAAATGCCGGATAATACTGCCCCACAGCATCGGTAGCCCAAACCAATGAACGGTTTGATAAGAAAAAAGGAGAAAAGCCCAATAATACAATTCCCCCAAATAGAACTGTGTACCTAATTATAAAATTATTTTTTTCCCTCATTCTCTCTGTAATTATATCCTTCATACTGTTTTCCAATTTATCAACTCAACCCATTTACTATACTTTTCAGCTTTTCCCTATCCAATCCATACTTTCGAATTACTCTCCCGTATCTCCCCAGACGCACCATCGTAATCGGTTGTGAATTTAACCCAAGACATGTCAAAAAAAGCAATTCCATCGGCCACTTCTCTATTTCACTATTACTATACATTTTATCCAATGGTCTGTATGTCTTACTACCAACCTTAGACTGTACCGTATGAAGATATAAAACCACTAAAAAGCTGCGATAATCTGACAATTCTCTACGGAGACACTTTGACAAATAATAGTTTAGTCCATCAAAAAACATTCTGGCATATAAGCACTCATAACACTTCCTCTTAATCGTACGAATCCATTGTTCTCCGTTTTTGGGTCTGCCCAATAAAAGCCCTTCTTTATAACCCAAGATTCTGATTAATTGCATTTCTATTGTAGAATGTCCTCTTGTTAACAATCCTACAAACCAATGCATCCGCCACTTGCATAAATACATAATATCTTTTATATAAGTATTCATCAGCCGAAAGCCTTTCCCCCAAGCTTTCTTCCATCCTCCTTTTTTTCTTCCG
>JAZNIP010000360.1:0-4850 GCA_045577575.1 Lachnospiraceae bacterium
GGCAGCCTGCAAATTTCTGTCGCTTTGCGGGAGATGGTCGCTGCAGATGTATCTGTTGGATGCATATGCATTGGTGGCAACGCGCACCATTCTTGTCTCTTTTTTAGGAGTGACCAATCCTGTGGCTGTCATTGCAGGAAATTTTGTTTTGGATACCGTAATCGTACTGTTTATTACCTGTTTCATTTTAACAAAAGTAAAAGGATTTCGCATTTTGTGCGGGATTCCTGAAAAGGGTTAGCTATGCTGTTTAATTCGTATATTTTTATTTTATTGTTTTTGCCTTTGTCATTGCTTGGATACTTTGGGTGCAATGCAAAAGGAAAGTATGAGTGGGGTAAAAACTTTCTGACAGTCGTGTCACTTTGGTTTTATGCCTGGTTTAACATAAAGTATCTGCCCATTATTGTAGGCAGCATTTTGGTGAATTATTTTTTATACCGGTGGCTTCTGGAAAATAGAGGAAAAGCAGAGAGCAGAAAGAAAAGCTTGTACATAACGGCAGCAGGTGCGGCTGCAAATATGGGTGTCCTTTTTTATTATAAATACTATGATTTTTTTGTAGAAAATGTGAATGTGATATTTCGAACTGATTTTGCATTGCAAAATGTACTTTTGCCGCTCGGCATCAGCTTTTTTACCTTTCAGCAGGTAGGCTTTCTGGTAGATACTTATCGGGGAGAAACAGAGAATTATTCGTTTATGGATTATGCTCTGTTTGTTACCTTCTTTCCGCAGCTTATTGCGGGACCGATTGTAACACATGATGAGATGGTCGGCCAGTTTGCGGATGTTTCCAAAAAGCAATGGAAGGCAGAAAATCTGTCCAGGGGTATTTATGGTTTTGTATGCGGCCTGGCAAAAAAGGTACTGATTGCGGATATATTCGGAAAAGCGGTAGCATGGGGCTTTGGAAATCTAAGCAGCATGAACGGCTTGGCGGTTGTCTGGATGATGGTCAGTTATATGGTACAGCTTTACTTTGACTTCAGCGGTTACTGCGATATGGCAAGGGGTATCGGTATGATGTTCAACATTGATATACCGCTAAACTTTCATTCACCATATAAAGCAATTCATCTGGTTGATTTTTGGAAACGTTGGCATATTACATTGAACCGTTTTTTTACCAAATATGTATACATACCGCTTGGAGGCAGTCGGAAAGGAACTGCACGTACCTGTTTTAATATATTTATGATTTATCTCGTAAGTGGTATCTGGCACGGAGCAGGATGGACGTATTTTGTATGGGGTATTCTTCATGGAGCTGTTTATGTATGGACGAGGCAGCTTCTTTCTGCGATTGAAAAGCTGCCGAAGGCACTTACCTGGCTTGGCAATATGCTTTTTTTCCTGTTCTCTCTTGTGTTTTTTCGTGCCGAAAGTATTGGGCAGGCGATACAGATATTGCGGACGGCATTGGTGGGAGGATATTCTTTTTCAGGAGTACCGGGAGGCTTTATAGAGCAGTTTGCAACAACCGAGTTTTTTTATTGTTTGAAAATTTTGCATTTGGATACGGCACTGCCGGGTGGGATTACGACGTACCAGCTGGTATTGATGCTTGGTTATATGGTGGCTGCATGGATTATGCTGCTTTGCTGCAGGAATGTGAATGAAAAGATGAGCACCTTCCATCCGACCATAAAAAATACGGTATTCGTTACGGTTCTGTTTTTATGGTCGCTGGTATCTTTTTCGGAGGTCAGCACATTTTTATATTTTAATTTTTAGCCGATAAAAATCGGGAGAAATAATGATGCGAATTTAAAGATAAATAGGGATAAGAAGAGATGGTTTCAGATAAAGTTGTAGAGAAAAAAAGAAATGAAGGCTTATGTTCGAGAATTGTTTTTGTAATTACAACGTGTTTGATATTAGTTTTGTTTTATTTTTATTGGAACGCAGTATTAATACCGAGATGGGATACGACGGCAGAATGGGATGTGTCCCGCATTGTGCAAGGATTTTATGAATTGCCGGAGGATTCGGTTTCGGTGCTTTTGTTGGGCGATTCGCATATGGTTTCGGGAATTTCAGCCGGTCAGCTTGCTTATGAGCATGGAATTCCGGCCTATAGCTGTGCTACCGCCGGTCAGACTGTTTTTGGCTCCTATTATTGGTTAAAAGAGGCACTCAGATTTCAGTCACCGGAAGTAGTGCTGTTTGATGTGGATATGCTGTTCCAAGAAGAGCATTTTGAAAAAGATGGCGATTATCGAAAGGTATTTGATTATATGAAAGCTTCTTCGGTGAAAGCAGAAGCGATTAGAATGATGTCGGATGAAATCTCAAAGAAGGAAACCATGAGTTATTTTTTCCCAATCCTCAGATATCACGACAGATGGAAGGAATTGGATGCCGGAGATTTTAGAAATCTTTTCGCAGATAAAACAGATGAAAATTTGGGCTTTTTAATGATGAATACGGTTAGTGAGGAGGCTCCCGGCGGGATTGATTCAACGGAACAGGTGGAATCGGTACCGTTTGCCCAATCTGCATATCCATATTTAGAAAAAATGAAAGATTTGTGTGAACAGGAAGAGATTGATTTGATTTTGGTTAAAACACCTTATTCTGATTGGACACCGGGAATGAATGCTGCAGTAAAAGAACTGGCGCAGGAGATGGGGCTGGCTTTTTGGGATTACAATGATAGGGAACTTATGCAGCAATGCGGATTGACGGATGCAAAGATGTATTCGGATAAGAACCACTTGAATTTGTTTGGAGCAGAGCGTTTGACGCAAAATATTGCTCAAAGGTTAAAGGAAAAAAAGATTTCCAATAAGGGATATGCAACAGAGTATTTTGAAAAATTGAAGGAAGGATATTACTATAATTTAGAGTCGAAACAGTTGCCATTTATTTCGAACGAAAAAAAAGAAGAGCTGTTTGCTATATTGAACAAGAATCAAAATGATTATACCATATTCGCTTTGGGATGTTCGGAGTCTTTTGCATTTACGGACGATTCCACAAAGCAGATGGTATCTGAATTAGGGTTCGAAAACGCGTTTCAAGCGGCAGAAAAAGAAGGGTATGTAGGAATTTCAGAGGGCGGAGTGCTGCGGACGGAGGAGTCCTCGGCAGAAACAATCTGTTTGAACGGTATGCTGACGGATGGAACGGAATTTACACTTGAGGTAAATGGGTTGAACGGGGGCGGATACAGTAAGATTGAGGTTGGAGCTGTAGAGAAGGAGTTTGCCGAGGGCGGCATCAATTTTTATGTATATGATAATATAAATCATGAATTTGTATGTGTGAAGACAATGTACTGATTTTTGAAAGAGTAAGAAAGAAGAGGCCGGAAATTCAGTGGCGGAGAGTAAATCATGATATATTCTTTTTCATTTATAGTGTTTATATGTGTATTGTTAATTTTGTACTACACGGTTTTTAAAGAAAAACAGTGGATACTGCTTTTGGTCGGCAGCTATATCTTTTATCTTGCAAACGATTACAAATATTTTATCTATATGCTGTTTGTTACATGGCTCACTTTTTATGGGGCGAAAAGGCTGGAAAGATATATTGAGATACAAAAGGAACAATTAGACATTCATAAAGGCGAGTGGAGTCGGGAAGAAAAGAAAGCGTACAAAGCGGAAACCGGAAAAAAGAAACGTCTGCTTCTTGTTTTGATTTCCGTTATCTGCTTCAGCGTATTACTGCTCTTTAAATGCACGAGGTTTCTTCCGGGAAAACTGCTTATTTTACCTTTGGGAATTTCATTTTATACGTTTCAATCCATAGGCTATTTGTTGGATGTGTATCGGGAAAAGACTCCTTGTGAAAAATCGTTTTGGAAATATGCCGTTTTTGTTGCATATTTTCCTCAGATTATTGAGGGACCGATTCATCGCTTTGAAGGCCTGGCACATCAATTATATGGGAAGCATGTCTGTTCTTTTGAAATGTTAAAAAGCGGTATGTGGCTTTTTGTTTGGGGCTTGTTCAAAAAGCTTGTAATTGCTGACAGGCTGGTTGTTTTTGTAAATTCGGTGTTCGGTGAAGCAATATTGCCCTCCGGGTCTGTGTGTGTTATGGGTATTTTTATGTTTAATATCCAGCTATATGCTGATTTTTCCGGTGGAATAGATATGGTGAGAGGCATTTCACAAATGTTTGATATCACTATGGCGGAAAATTTCAGACGACCGTTTTTTGCAAGAAGTATTGGAGAGTACTGGCATAGGTGGCATATTTCGTTGGGAGACTGGATACGCGATGTAATTTTTTATCCATTGGCATTTTCAAAGACTTATGCAAAGCTTTCGAAACGTTTGCCGGTAAAAAGTCCTCATTTAAAGAAAACAATTCCGGCGGGAATTGTATCAATTATCACATTCTTATTGATTGGATTGTGGCATGATATAAGTCTTGCATATGTTGCATATGGATTGTGGCATGGCATGCTGATGGCATGTTCAGAGATTTTTGCGCCGCTTTTTGAAAAATGTAATATTGCTTTCCGAGTTTCGCAAGATTGCTTTACGGTAAAAATAATGCAAAGGCTGCGGACCTGGATTCTTGTATCAATAGGGGAAGTATTTACGGTGCTGGGAACCTTTGGGGCATCAATGGAGGTGTTCCGTAGCGTTTTCACCCGATTCCGATGGTATGACGCATTCGTACAAAGTACGAAATGGGGGCTTGATGGAAAAGATTTCATTGTTATAGTGTTTGCGATTACCTTTTGGGTTTGGATAAGTACTCAACAGGAAAAGGGGATACATATTCGGGAATGCCTGGCAAAACAGCCTGTACTGGTACAGAGTATTGTGACAGCAGGATGTATTATACTGATTGCAATATTTGGTGTATATGGACTGGGATATGAT
>JAZNIP010000361.1:0-6315 GCA_045577575.1 Lachnospiraceae bacterium
GCGAAATTGGTGTTTACAAGGAGCATGTGCCTACAACGGTAATTATCGCACCGGGTATTTTGACGATTACAGAGGGAGAAGAACAGAAGGAAGCTGCTCTTCATGCCGGTTTTGTAGAGATTCTTCAGGATAAAGTGACAATTATGGCGGAGATTATCGAATGGCCTCATGAAATCGATTTGGCGCGCGCAGAAGAAGCGCGTCAGCGAGCAGAGGAGCGTATTGCTACAAAATCACCGGAAACGGATGTGGCAAGAGCGGAGATTGCACTCCGCAGAGCCATGGCTCGTATTGAAGTAAAAAAATAAAAGATAAAAATCCCGTGTCGAAAAGCAGGTTACTGCAAATCGATGCGGGATTTTTCTGGTCAGTCAGATACTATTTTTCCAAAACATAGCCCTCTAAACGGAAGGAGGGAAAGGTTTCTGTCATTTCATCATAAGTAAATGACAGGACTGTCATATATAGAGTATGCTCTTTATCCAATTCATAGGTGTAATGATTCATGAAGTAGTCGTCGATGCTGTCGTTATCATCTGCATGTTCCCGATAAAATGAGAATAATTTGTATAAATCAGCATTTAAAAGAGGATTTACATCATCGCGCAGGGGGTATGCCGACAAAAATTCATTATAGGCTTTTGCATCCTCATCCGAACGATCCCAATAATATTCATGAAGGTCAATCGGATAACAGGAGGAATAACCGGATACATTAATGCAGACAGCTTCTTTTTTGGCAAAATAATCAATGGAATCGGAGTCATAATCGTATTCGTATTCATAGTCGGCAAGCTGTTGTAATGTCTGCCTATCGTCTTCCTTCATTTTGTTCAAATAGATTTCTCCCAAATGATCCCATTTTAAATAAGAATAGGCACCGCGGATACGGGAACGCGTATCATCATTTTCGACATCAGCAGTAAGAATGGTTTTCTGCATTTCCTTTGGCAGATTCAGATAATGTTCAAGCATTGCCTTCTGGCTGCAAAAGGAGACCTGATTCATGTTTATGTATGGAGCAAAGCAGCACAAAAAGATAATGACTGCAGCAGCCGGAAGTAAAAGGCTTATTTTCTTGGGAAAGAAAAAATAAACAACTAAAGTAATACATTCAAAAATAAGAAAAGCCACAGCCGCATAACGAAGAGGAGTAATACCGTTGTCTATGATACGGATACCGATAGAATATGCCTGTAAAAATAAAAAAGGTACAAACAGGCAGGGCAGCCATTTCATAATAAGGGAAAGCGGATTATTATCCTCGTAGGCCCGATTCATCAGACACAGAGGCATCATGATAAAAAATAAGACAGCTGTAATTCGGAACAGTGCATTAGAGGGGATATCCCATAAAATCAGTATTTTTAAAATATAAGCGTAGATAATGGCAAAAGAAATAAGAATCATGCTGCTGAGGACATATTTCACCATAACGGCAGTAATAAGTCCCCCTTCCTCTTGATTCGGATAAAAGGAGAGCAGAAAAGCAGACATAAAATAGAAACCGAATAAAAGCATTTCTGCTGACATCAGTACTTCAAAATCTAAATCAAATAATGTTACCAAAATGGCGCAAATCAGAGTGACGCCAATCATGAGAATAAAATAAATAATATGATAACGAGCTGTTTTGGAAAAGACCTGAACAAGATATTGTCCTACGGTATTTCCGCAGCTTTTATAGCAAAAATAAATTCCCAGTAGAAATAAAATCAGTGCCAGACAGACGCAGCTACGCATATAATAGGGGCTCCAGTTGCTTTCGGTGGCATATCCCTCATAGATATCCAGAAAACGGAACAAAATAGTTGGCAATTGGGAAAATAATAGTGCAGGCACTACGGGTAGACTAAGCGCAATGTAAAACCATTTTCCTCTATTTTTTTTCAGAAAATATGCTTCGATCAGAAAACTACCCATTCCATAGAAAAATAGAAATAAAAGAAAGCTTCCCAAGAAATCCTGATTGGAATTGAGATTGATGGTAAGAAATAGTGTAAACAGCCAAATTGAGATTAAGGTTGCCGGGAAATTACGAAAAGAAAAAAAGATATTTTTTAGTGATAGTTTTTCGGACATAAAAAGACTCCTTTCTTTTGTTCTTTCTGTCAGTATACCATTTTGAGAACTTTCTTGTGGTAAATTAAGGAAATATTACGGAAATAGCAAGAAAAAATTCTAGTTGTTCTTTACATGGAAAAACAGTAAAATGAAAACGAAACAGTTCGTTAGGAAAGGATATTTTTATGGAACGGCTCAGAGAGATGTTGCAGCAATGTAAAGAGGGTAGTTTATACCAGATTGTTATTAGTAATCCGCGCAAAAAGGGTGGGGTGCAGAAAATAAAGATACGTCCCATTTTACTAAAAAATGAGCTCTATTATCAGGAAAGTCGTTTTGTGGGGACGCAGGTGTTCCATGAAAATAAAAATTTCAGTCAGATGGAGGAAACGGTACTGGCTGTAATGGCATCCGATTTTAAGCAGCTGGAAATGCATACAAAAAGCTGGCAGGCAACTGTTTTGGCAGGAAAAAAGGGAAATCTGACCATAAAGAAAAAGAAATTGACAGAGGTGTCAGTTCCTGACATGGAGCATAACCGGAAAAAGAAATATATATTGGATGAAAACATACCGGTTGGATTTCTGCAGGATTTGGGAGTACAGACGACAGATGGAAAAATTGTAAAGAGCAGATATGATAAATTTCGTCAGATTAATCGTTTTCTGGAATTTATTGAGGATATATTGCCTTCTTTACCAAAAGACCGAACGGTGCAAATCGTTGATTTTGGATGTGGCAAATCTTATTTGACATTTGCTATGTATTATTATTTAAAAATATTAAAACAATATGATGTGAATGTTTGCGGATTGGATTTAAAAGAAGATGTGATTCGCCATTGCAATCGGCTCAGTGAAAAATACGGCTATGATGGACTTCGCTTCTATCATGGCAATATTAAGGATTTTGAAGGTGCGGAAAGGGTAGATATGGTTGTAACGCTGCATGCCTGTGATACGGCTACCGATTATGCCTTACATAAAGCGGTGAAATGGGATGCCGGAGTTATTTTGTCGGTACCCTGCTGTCAGCATGAGCTGAATGGACAGATATGCTGTGAGCCTCTTGCTGAGTTGTTTTCTTACGGTTTGATTAAGGAGCGGACAGCGGCTCTTTTTACAGATGCACTAAGAGGTGAGCTGCTGGAAGCGGAAGGCTATGATACACAAATATTGGAATTTATTGATATGGAGCATACTCCAAAAAATATTATGCTCAGATGTATTAAAAGAAGACGAGAAGCTACGGATAAAGTAGAACGGGCTTATCGTTTGAAGAAAAAAGAAAAAATAAGGGCTTTGACAGAATTTTTACAGGTACAGCCAACTTTGGATGCGCTATTACGGGAGTAGTTGTTTATGAAAAAAATGATATTACAGGCGATGGTCTGGATTGCTACTTTTTTAGTTTCTGTGTTTGTTGTAAGCGGATTGATGAATCAGGGAAATACAGATATGACAGTAGAAATGGGAGAGGCGACCCTTCCTCTTGTATATATGAGTCGTGGGGAGGATAGGATAAACTGCCTGCATGGATATTTAGAGGAAATGCAGGGAAGTGCCATGCGAGATACGATTACGCCTCTCGGAGAGGGCAGAAAGCTGGAAATAACCATAGAAAAATATGGCTGTGATATACGCAGGATTGCATTTGAGGTGCGAAGTGTAGATGGTGAGAGACTTGTTGAGGATACGGAAATTACCCAGTATCAGGAAGACAGAGAGCAGATAACGGCAGAGTTTACAGTTAAGGATTTGATTGAGGCACATGCAGAATACAATTTGGTGTTGCTTATTGAGGATGAGAACGGAAGGATGATTCGCTATTATACACGAATCATTCAGGCAGAGGAATATTATACAAAGGAAAAACTGGCATTTGTAAAAGATTTTCATAACAGAACCTATAATAAGGATGCAGCAGAAACGTTGACAAAGTACCTGGAATCCAATTCAGAAGGAGATAACAGTACGTACAGTCATGTGGATATCCATAGCAGCTTTCACCAGATTACCTGGGGAGATTTGCAGATAAAGGAAGAATGGGAGCCGATTTATTATATTAAGGAAATCGGTCCGTCCATTGCTAATATAAAATTGGAATATTTGGTGAGCACACCAAACGGAAAAGCAAAAAATTACTATAATGTGGAAGAATATTTTCGTATTCGATATACAAAGGAACGTGTATATTTGCTGAATTATGAAAGAGATATGCAGCAGATTTTCCAAGAGAGCAGTGACAGACCGTTTGCAAATGATAAAATTATGCTTGGTGTTACCAGTCCGGGTGTGGAGATGACCGAGAGTGACGGTGGAAATGTTCTGGCATTTGTAAATGAAAACAGGCTGTTCAGCTATAATATCAGTAATAACAAATTTGCATATCTGTTTGGCTTTTATGATGAGGAGCATGCAGACCGCAGAACAATGTATCAGTCACATGGAATCAAAATACTGAATGTTGACGAAATGGAAAATGTACAGTTTTTGATTTATGGTTACATGAACCGTGGACGGCATGAGGGAGAAGCCGGAATTCAGGTATATTATTATAACAGTATGCTCAATACCATTGAGGAGCAGGTATTCATACCGGATAACCGCTCCTACGAAATGATAAAAACAGATGTAGAAACCTTGTCGTTTGCGGATAATGACGGACAGGTATATTTGATGCTTTCCGGAAATGTATATGAAATTAATCTGGAGACGAAAAAATATAAAACAATGATTGCCGGATTAGAAGAGGAATCCTATAAAATATCCGACAGCAATCGTATGATTGTGTGGGCGAGTGAAGAAGATGAGGTGAGCAGTGAGCTTACGCTGTTAAACCTGAGCACAAAAAAGCAGATAAAAATGAAGCAGGGAAACAGTATCATTTTAACTCCGCTCGGCTTTATGGGAGAGGACTTGATTTACGGAATGACACATGCCGCGGATATTGAACGAGACGAAAGCGGAGAAGTGATTGTTCCGATGTATGAAATCCGTATTCAAAATGAAAATGATGAGATCTTAAAAAAATATCGAAAAGACGGAATCTATGTAGTTGAGGCAGAAATCAAAGACAACCAGATTACATTGCAGCGAGTAGAAAAGGATGAGGAAACACTGCAGTACATGCCGATTACCGCAGACCAGATTATGAACAACGAAGAAATTGAAATCGGTGACAACAAGATTGAGTTGGCAGTGACAGAGGATTATGAGACAGTTGTGCAGATTGCGGTAAAGAAAACCATTGATAAAAAGGGAATAAAATTCCTGACACCGAAGGAAGTGCTTTTTGAAGGCGGAAGAGAAGTAGAAATTGTGGCGGAGGAATCCGAAACAGAACGATATTATGTATATGGACTTCGTGAAATCGAGGGAGTATACACGAATGCGGGTAATGCGGTTATGCATGCGGCAGAAAATGCAGGCGTAGTAACCAATGACGTGGGAGCTTATGTATGGAAATCCGGTGACCGCAGTCTGAAAAATCAGATTATGAAAATCAAGGGTGATGTGGCAGATGAGGAGCGCAGCACGTTGGCGGTTTGTCTGGATACTATGCTTGCATTTGAAGGAGTGCCGAGAAATACCGCACCGATGCTACGGGCGGGCATGACGGCAGTGGAAATATTGGAAAAGAATCTTACGGAAGCACAGGTCTTGGAGTTATCCGGCTGTACATTGCAATCGGTTCTTTATTATGTGAATCGTGATATTCCGGTATTGGCAATGCAGGAGGATGGCAATGCGGTGTTGATAGTAGGATTTAATGAGCTGAACACAGTATTGATGGATCCGCAGAGCGGAGAAGTATTTAAAAAGGGAATGAATGATTCTACCAAATGGTTTGAGGAAAACGGCAACAGCTTTGTGACCTATGTGAAATAGGGTGAGCTATACAATGCTGGTTATATAGAGGAGGAATTGGTCTTTTTTGAGAATAAAGTGAACTTTTTTTGTAAGAAGTATTCTCCTGTTTTAAGCATAATAAATGTATCAATCATAAAAGGAGAAAACATATGAAAACAAGAAAAGACACAGCGATGGAATTATTTGATAATGGTTGTAACTGTTCGCAGGCGGTATTGCTTAGCTTTGCACAGGACTGCGGATTGGAGAAGGATATGGCAGTGGCGCTTTCCGTTCCTTATGGAGGAGGAATGTCCAAACAGGGGAAAACCTGTGGCTGTCTATCCGGTGCGCTTATGGTAATCGGACTTTGCTTTGGAAAAAATTCTACAGAGGTTAT
>JAZNIP010000362.1:0-2273 GCA_045577575.1 Lachnospiraceae bacterium
AGAACGACATGGCTACGATCCGACTTGTGGCAAATTCCAGTTCTCCTTCCTCTCCCTTTTTCTGCACAAGAGCCCCAAGATTCAAGGATTTGTTACGAATCAGCGGAAACGGTCTGGAGGAATCTACCGCCATCGGAGTAAGGACCGGATAGACATTATCCTTAAAATAACGGTCTACATATTCTGCTTCCTCTTTTGTCAAGTCCTCATGCTCCTGAATCACATGTAATCCGTTTTTTTCCAATAAAGGAAGCAATGATCTGGTATATGTAGAATACTGCAAGCCTACCAGCTCATGTGTTGCCTCGTTTAACTGTTTTAACTGCTCCTGCGGTGTCATTCCTGCAATATCCGGCTTATCATAATTCACAGCCACCATATCCTTTAAGGAAGCTACACGAATCATAAAAAATTCATCCAGATTCGAAGCAGTGATACTGAGAAATTTTAACCGTTCAAACAAGGGAATCGCTTTATCTCTTGCTTCATTGAGCACGCGATTATTAAACAATACCCAACTCAGCTCCCTGTTGGTATAATATTTCGGATTTTTATAATCAATCTTTTTTTCTTTTTCCGACATGAAGCTTACACTCCTCTTTTTCTTTTTATAACAGGTGTTATTTCAAATATTTCTTCAAAAAACCGGGCTCTGGAAGAAAACAGTCCCTTCTCCAAGGTAATGTCATAAGTCGTATCTACTGTTAATATCAGCTCCCGCTCCCGTAAGGTAGCTGTAATATTCCGAAATTTCTCTTTATGACTTCTATCCAGACCGCTTGCAATTCTGAGAATCGCTGTCAGCTTGGCAGCTGTCAGATATGCCTGCGTATCCAGCTCCATTTCCTTACTGTCTCCATAATATGCAAACTCACGATAATTATAACGCACTACATTCGCAACAATTTCACGTTCTGCATGAGAAAGTCCGATAATTTCCGTAGACATAACAATTTCATAGGATGCCTCACCGACATTCATCATGGAAATATATTTTCCGCAGTCATGAAGCAGTGCAGCAAGACGAAGCAGCAATCGTTCGCGTTTTCCCATTCCATGTATCCGCTTCATACTGTCAAATACCGTCAGTGCAATCCGCTCCAGGGTTTCCCCGCGTTTTTTACTTCCCATATATCGCTTACTGATATTTTGTGTACAATCAATAATATCCTTCTCAAAATCATGTACGGTAGAAAACACTTTATTTTTTTCTGCAAACTCATAGCCGATACCGTCACACAGTGTAACACCCGGTATCCAGAGCTGTTTTGCTCCCATTGTACGCAAAAATTTCTGCACAAGCATTGTAGAAATATACAGTAGAAATACACTTTCCTCGGGCATTCCTAAATCTTTTCCGATTTCGGTAAGAGACTGCTTTTTTATATCCTCTACAAATTGAATATAGGTCTCTCCGTTAATATAGCTTTCCAAAAGTCCCTTATCTTTTCTTGCAAATGCACTGGAAATATATTCATCCACAACAATAATATTGTCAATTTTTCGTTCCTTTAAATAAAGCTTCTCAAGCACCTCTACCTGTGCACTCAAAAGCTCTTCTATAATTTCCCCATACTGGGATGCTTTCAGCTTAAGCTGCGAAATCTGCTCACGAATACGCAAAATACCAAGACGAATATTTTGGGTTGTTACAAGACTGTCCTTGTCAAACAACGACACCTGCAGACTTCCGCCTCCGATATCAATAATTGCCGTACCTTTGGAAATCAAACCGCTAAACCGCTCGCCCTTTGATGCAATGGATTTATAATCCAAAAATCTTTGTTCCGAATTACTCAATACGTCAATCTTGATGCCGGTACGCATCTTTATCTGCTCTAATACAATGGCACGATTTTTCATTTCCCGAATCGCACTTGTACCGTATGCCTGATAGTCCGATACCTGATAGCTGCGCATAATATCCGCATATTCGCTGAGCACACGACACAGCTCATCCACCTTTTCATGACTCAGCTTGCCGACCGTATAGGTCTCCGTTCCCAAATCAATTCGATGTCTGATGTGATCGATTTCCTTGATTTTTTTCTTTTGCGAAATCTCAAATATCTTCATGGAAAGCTCATAAGACCCAACATCAATCGCCGCAAATATCTTAATGCTCACTCACATCACTCCTCTGTTTTTTGTCCGGACAGATAATCAATAAACTGCTGCGCACAGCGTCCCGATAATCCACCGTGTGCCAGCTCCCATTTGTTTGCCTCCAACAAAAGCTCTTCCTCCGGCATCGTAATACCGTTTCTCTCAGC
>JAZNIP010000363.1:0-5004 GCA_045577575.1 Lachnospiraceae bacterium
GCCATAATGCTGTCAACAATTATATGTTAATGTAATTCTATAAACAAATCAACAGGAAATGCAAAGGAGAAGAAGCATGATTACAATTTATGTGTATGTTCTTGATACTATGGCAGATTGGGAGTTGGGGCATGTTACTGCGGAGCTGCATTCCGGCAGATTTTTCAAAGAGGATGCCCCAAATATAGCGATTCAAACGGTCGGTAATACAAAGGAGCGAATCAAGACAATGGGAGGGCTGACGGTAGTGCCCGATTGTACAATCGAAGAAATGGTTGTAAATGATAAAAATATGCTATTACTGCCGGGAGCGGATACATGGAGCAATCCAATGCATTGCGCCATAATTAAAAAAGCGAGCGAATTCCTCTCTTTGGGTGGTACGGTATGTGCCATCTGCGGAGCTACAGTTGCGCTTGCAAACGTCGGATTGCTTAACAATCGTCGGCATACAAGCAATGGTCCGGGATTTTTGGATATGTTTTCTTCGGAATATCAAGGAAAAGAACATTATATTGATGAGCCATCAGTTGCCGACGGAAACCTTATTACAGCAGGCTGTACAGGAGGGCTTTTGTGGGCAAAACAGATTATTGAGCATTTAGGTGTTTTTCGTCAAGATACTCTGAATGCCTGGTATGATTATTTTTGTAAGGGAAAAGCGGAATATTTTTATGCTCTCATGAATACTTTGCAGTCATAAGGTTTTTGACAGTCGATTTAGCCAATGCAGGCTTGCATTGGCTATAATATTGCAATCTGCTTCTGCTCAACTCTCTGATAAATGGGAACCAGCGTTCACAAAATAGATAAGGCTGTATATATGTTGATTGTGTACAAAAACAGATTTCAAATTATGTAAGTATTGACAAAAATGACAAAACCCTATTGACAATGATATATTTCCGGAAATATAATAAAAACACAATATGGAACGGGTTCCACAAGCTACTGCAAAATAGTTTGTGGTTATGCTTTAAAGAAAAGTGGAACGGGTTCCACAAATAAATGAACGTTCATACAAAACAACTAAAAAACGGAGGAGAGAAATGAATAATAAGATAATGAAACGGTTAGCGGCAATATCTCTTGCAGGTATTATGATGATGTCAATGGCTGCATGCGGAAGTGCTTCTAAAGAAGCGGTTAGCACAGAAACAACGGGGGCTTCCGGTAAGGAAGAAGCGGCAACAGATTCGGCAGCAGTAACAGAACTGACCATTTGGAGCCCGACAGATGAAGCATCAATTGAGAACTGGTGGGTAGAAAAACTGGCAGAGTGGAATGCGGCACATCCGGATATTCAGGTGTCCAGAGAAGCAATAGATCGTTCCGATTCTTATGCCTATGACAATAAGATTGCTGCTGCTGTAACAAGCAATGATTTGCCGGACATTTTTTATGTTGATGGGCCACAGGTATCCTATTATGCAGCTAATGAGATTATTGTACCGATAACAAAATACTTTAGTGCGGAAGAGCTTTCAGATTTTGCAGCGTCCACTGTAAATCAGGGAACATATAACAATGAGTTATATGCAATTTCGGCATCTGAATCATCGGTAGCATTTTACTACAACAAGGATTACTTAAGAGACTGCGGCATTGATGTGGAGGATTTGGATTCCCGCACAATTGATAATCCGATTACCTGGTCTGAGTTCGCAGAAATTGCAGAGAAATGTACAACAGACAGCTATGTGGGAACACGTATTATCATGGATCACGGTGAAGGTATTCCCTATGCATTGGAGCCAATGTATTTGTCGAATGGTGTTGACTATGTAAGTGCTGACGGTACGACGGCAGAAGGCTATGTAAACAGCAAAGAATGTGTTGAGACAACAGCTTTCCTGGCAGACTTAATTGCAAAAGGATATGCAAATGTAGATCCTATGGATGATGAATTCTTAAATGGTGCATGTGCAACAATGATTGGTGGTTCCTGGGAAGTTGGAAAATTAGAGCAGGGTGCCGATTTTGACTGGGGTATTTCCTATTATCCGGTATCTGATAACACCAAAAAAGCAGTTTCTCCATGTGGTGACTGGTCAGCAGCGGTAAGTGTGGACTGCGAGAATCCTGACGCAGCAGGTGAATTCCTTCAGTGGTTAATGAATACTGACAACGTGGCAACCTATGCGGCAGCAATTGCAAAACCTGCAACAAGAGCAACTGCATATGAAACAGAAGCGATGGCTGCATATAAAGAAGGACCGCTTGCGTTACTGGTAGAGCAGCTTCAGAATACAGCCGTACCTCGTCCGAGAACTCCTTCCTATACAACATTTTCTGCAAATTATGCAGAGGCAATGTCAAATATTTTTGCAGATGCAGTATCAAAGGGAGCTGTAGATACAAGCTATATCCAGAGCGAGCTTGACAGAGTGGCTGCAGACTTCTCAGAAGACTATAATACATATTACGGAAATTAATTTGAGTAATGGCTGTGCCGGAGCCGGTACAGCCATTGCCTACATCGAAAAAGCAGGGAGATAATTTCATGGAAAACCTTCGTCGAATTAAGAAAAGAAATTATAATAAAAAGATTGGTGCATACATATTTGTGGCGCCGTCAGTAATCCTTTTATTGGCTTTTCTGGTGGTGCCTATGATATATACCGTATATTATTCCGGGTTTGAATATCAGATTATGCGTCCGAATAAAATCACATTTATACAGTTGAATAATTATATGAAATTATTTCAGGACAAGGATTTTTGGATTGCCTTAAAGAATACGGTATATTTTAGCATAATTGTAGTTCCGTTTCAGACGACTTTGGCACTTTCGCTGGCAATGCTGGTATCAAAAAAGTTTAAGGGAGTTGCGTTTTTCAGAACGATGTATTTTAGCCCTCAGCTGACCTCAATGGTTGTTATTGCTGTTCTGTGGTCTATTTTATATAATTCCAATCCAAATACCGGCTTGATTAATTCCATGCTTGTCGATATTGGACTTAAACCGATCAACTTTTTGACAAATGAAAAAACAGCCATGAATTCCATTATTTTTATGTCTGCATGGCAGGGAGCCGGATATCAGATGATGATTTTTCTGGCAGGCTTGCAGGGGATTCCTGTGGATCAATATGAAGCTGCTTCGGTGGACGGCGCAAATAAGTGGAAACAATTTCTGCACATTACATTGCCGGGACTGAAGGGAACCGTAAAGTATGTAGTGATGATTACCATGATTCAGGCAATGAAATTATTTACACAGCCATATGTTATGACACAGGGAGGACCTAAAAATTCTACAAAAACGTTAGTTTATTATATTTATACGCAAGGCTTCCAAAAAGGAAATTTTGGATATGCATGTGCAATTGCAGCAGTGTTCTTTGTGATTGTTGTAACGATGTCATTAACGATGAAAAAATTGCTGGCAGACTAAAAGGCAGGAGGAATAAAGAATGAACAAAAAATCGATGGCAGCTTCTGCCAGATTTTCTAAAATTATGTTTTATCTTGGAAATATAATAATTGGCATTATTTTTGTATCTCCTCTGGTATGGATGATTTCCGCATCGTTTAAGCCGGAAACAGAGATTTTTGCAAATATGGATTCTTTAATAACTTTTTTGCCGATTCATGCATCTCTGAACAATTACTTTGAAGTGTTTGAAAGAATGAATTTGCCACAGGTATTCCAAAATACACTGATTTATATCGGATTAATATTGGTGTTTGATTTGCTGCTGAATTCTATGTGTGGATATGCTTTGGCAAAACTGGATTTTAAAGGGAAAAATATAATTATGAATATGGTCGTGGCATTGATGGTTCTTCCGATGGAGGCTATTTTGCTGCCGCTGTATATTGAAATGACACAGCTGGGCTGGGTGAATACAACAAAGGCATTGGTAATACCTTTTATTGCAAAATGCTTTTCGATTTACATGTTTCAGCAGTTTTTCAGTGAAATTCCGGATGAGCTGATAGAAGCAGCATCTATTGATGGCTGCGGTCCGATAAAAACATTTTTTAAAATTGTTATGCCGATTTCAAAAACAGTATATGCAACGGTATTTATTTTGGATTTCGTTTCTCACTGGAATGACTTTATGTGGCCCTTCCTCGTAATGACCGGAGAAGAGAAAAGAACGATACAGTTGGCTGTACAATCATTTTTTGGAACGCAACCGGTACATTATAGTGCAATTATGGCAGCTTTGGTAATATCTGCCATTCCTATGATTGTTATGTTTATTTTCATGCAGAAATATTATGTGGAGGGTATTGCATCTTCGGGAATTAAAGGCTAGTGAAAGCGGAAATGAGCCGTTGTGAATAAAATGCCGGTATGATAAAATATCTCTTTGAGAAGAGTTGGAGGGATAAGTATGACTACGATTCAGGATGTGGCAAAGCATGCGCAGGTAGGAGTGGCAACGGTTTCAAGAGTATTGAATGGAACAGGATATGTAAAAGATTCAACAAAAGAGCGTGTGTTGCAGGCAATTAAGGAATTGAATTATACACCAAATGAGATGGCAAAGAATTTGTTCCATCGTCGAAGCGGAATTGTTGCGGTAATTGTACCTGAAGTGTCGCACCCCTTTTTTGCGGAATTTTTAAATGCAACAGAAGTGGCTCTGTATGATTACGGATATCAGATGATGATCTGTAATACATGGAGAGAGCAGAATTATGAAAAAAAATATTTGGAAATGCTGAAGCAGCAGCGAGTGGACGGACTTATTTTCTGTGCACATACATTGGATACGGAAGTGTATCAATCAACTGACAGACCCATTGTTTCTCTTGACAGAGATTTAGGAAGTGAAATTCCTTATGTAACGGTAAATCACGAAAAGGGAGGCAGACTGGCAGCGCAGGCACTGATAGATGCCGGCTGCAAAAATGTGGTGCAATGTACGGGACAGGATTATGTGAATAGTTTGTTTAATGAAAGACATGAAGTATTTGAACAGTGTCTGAAGGAAAAGGGAATCGTTTGTCACAACTTTATAACCGAGTGGAATAAATTCGAACCGGAGT
>JAZNIP010000364.1:0-15279 GCA_045577575.1 Lachnospiraceae bacterium
GGAGCGTACGATTTTAATCAATGGTTTTTCTAAGGCGTATGCCATGACAGGATGGCGTCTTGGCTATGCCTGTGGGCCTAAGGAAATATTGTCTCAGATGACAAAGATTCATCAGTTCGCAATTATGTGTGCGCCGACCACAAGCCAGTATGCGGCAGTTGAGGCTCTGCGTAACGGTGATGCAGACGTAAAGGAGATGCGCGATGCATATAATCAGAGACGCAGGTTTCTGATGCATACGTTTAAGAAAATGGGATTGGAATGCTTTGAGCCTTACGGTGCGTTTTATGTGTTCCCGTGTATCAAGGAATTCGGCATGACAAGCGAGCAGTTTGCAGAGGAGCTGCTGAAGGCAGAAAAGGTGGCGGTAGTACCGGGTACGGCGTTCGGTGACAGCGGCGAAGGCTTCCTTCGTATCTCTTATGCGTACTCATTGGATAATCTGAAGATTGCTCTTGGCAGAATGGAAAACTTTATCAATAAGCTCCGTGAGGAAAAGAAGTAATGAACATTGTATTACATCAGCCGGAGATTCCGGCAAATACAGGAAATATCGGGCGAACCTGTGTGGCTACAGGTTCTCGCCTGCATCTGATAGAACCGCTTGGTTTTCGTCTGAATGAAAAGGAAATCAAACGGGCAGGAATGGATTACTGGGAGAATCTGGATGTGTCCAGATATGTAAATTATCGGGATTTCTTAGAGAAAAATCCGGGTGCAAAAATCTGGTATGCCACCACAAAGGCAAAGCATGTATACAGTGAGGTTGTTTTCGGACCGGATGATTATATTATGTTCGGAAAAGAAAGTGCAGGAATTCCGGAGGAGATTCTGGTGGAAAATGAGGAGAATTGTATTCGTATTCCAATGCTGGATGAGATACGTTCCCTGAATTTATCCAATTCAGTTGCCGTAGTGCTGTATGAGGCACTTCGCCAGAATGACTTTTCGGAGATGAAGAGAGTGGGCGAGCTGCACAGGCTTGAATGGAAATAAAAGGACAGAGGGTCGGACTAAGGCTGATGTGAGGCTTTGGTACCGGCTCTTTTTGTAACAATTGTTGGGAGCAGGATTGCAAAAGGAAATGTGGTAATGGTATAATGAAGTAGGCTAAACGTTTAATCAAATAGGGATAAAGGTGAAGGGGTTATGGCTACAATAGGTGAAGTTGCTGAAAAAAGCGGCGTTTCTATTGCAACAGTATCAAATATAATCAATGGAAAAGGAAAAGCAAGTAAGGAAACGGCAGAGCGCGTGATGCGTGTAATTGATGAACTGAATTATAAGCCCAATATGCTTGCACGAAATTTAAAAACCAAGAAAAGTATGAGTATTGGTGTTATTGTGGAGGATATGACGATTTTCAGTATTCCTGATATTGTTGACGGAATAACAGACTATTGTGATAAGGAAAATTATCAGATATTTCTTATAAATCTTCGGTTGTTTATGAATTACAATGATACCTACTATGATAAGGATTTTTATTATGAGAGAGTGAAAGAAGAAATTCGTAAGCTGGAAAATCTGCAGGTGGAAGGGATTATATATGTGACTGCGCATGAGAGAACCTTGCGGGTTTTACCGGAAGATTTGGATATTCCGGCGGTTATGGCATATGGATATACTCAGAGTAAAAAGATTCCTTCGGTGGTAGTAGATGATGTGGGAGGCGGTTTTGCTATTGCGAAAAAGGTCTTGGAGCAGGGGCATAAAAAAGTAGGAATTATAACCGGAAAAAATGATTCTCTTCATGCTCAGGCGAGACTTTTGGGATATCAGAAGGCATTTTTTGAGGCGCAGGTTCCGATAAATCCGGAATGTGTATTTGTAGGTGACTGGGACAGAGAAAGCGGATATGCATATGTAGACAAATTGCTGAAGCTGGGAGTTACTGCAATAATGTGTATGAATGATTTGATGGCCGGGGGTGTTTATGACCGACTGACAGAGCTTGGAATAAATGTTGGAGAAGAAATTTCCGTAACGGGTTATGATGGACGTCAGTTATCTACCTATTATAAACCACCGCTTGCAACCGTTTCGCTTCCGCTTCATGACATAGGATATAAATCGGGTGAGGTGCTTTTGGAAATGCTGAGTGCCGAAGAGCCTCTTTGTTGGGAAGAACCTAAAGTATATCAGATTCCGTGTCAAATGATAGAAGGAAAATCCATAAAAAGTCCAAATTGTGCAAAATGCACAAAGTTAAACGTTTAAATTTTACGTTTTGGCAGGAAGAAATACAAGAAAAGCGCTTGCATTTACAAAAGAATTAGTTATAATAAATATTGAAATAAGGATGATAAAAGTAAAATATAATCATCCTTATTTATTTAACAACTAGTTAAACGTTTAATTGCATTCAACCGTTTAACTTGCCGCAAAACGGTTTATAAATGGAAAAACGTTAAACTTAAACAATTAATTATTCAATCTTTATTATGGAGGAAAAAAGATGAAAAAGAAATTACTTTCAATGTTGCTTTGTGGGGTTATGGCAGCAAGTGTTCTGACCGGTTGTGGCGCAAAGGATACAGCGGGAGAGGTGGCAGAGGTCGCTGAGGACAGTGCTGCAGGCGGAAGAACAGAAATGGAGGTTGAAGGCGATAACGTAACAACACTTAATGTCTGGACGTTTATCGAGCTTCATCAGGAATTTTATACAACTATGGCAGAAAAATGGAATGAGCAGAATCCCGATAAAAAGGTAAAACTGGTACTTTCCAATATGCAGTATGATGATATGCATAACAAACTGTCGCTGGCATTAGAGTCCGGACAGGGTGCACCGGATATTGCAGATATTGAGCTTGGTAAGTTCCCTTCCTTTACCGCTGAGCAGGATATTAAGCTGATGGATCTTACAAATGCAATTGCGCCATATCATGAGAATATCGTACAGTCCCGTTTGGATATTTATTCTAAGAATGGTCTTCCGTACGGATTACCTACACACGTAGGAACAACGGTTGCATTCTACAATACAGAAGCATTAGAGGCTGCGGGTGTTGACTATACTACAATCAAAACATGGGAAGATTTTAAAGCAGCAGGTATTAAATATAAAGAAGCAACAGGGAAAGAGTTTGCGTGTGCAGAAACATCTGCTATGTGGATGGTAAATCTGATGCTTGCGCAAAAAGGTGGGGATTATCTGGAAGCAGACGGAAAGCTGGCTGTAAATAATCCGAAGGTTGCAGAAGTGCTTACATATATAAAGGAAATGCAGGATGCAGGTGCTCTTGGAACAGTTCCGGGAGGACAGCCGGATAATGAAGAAGCATATCCGCACTATAATTCCGGTGATTTTGCAGTACAGATTATGCCGTTCTGGCAGACATCCCGTTTTACTGCATACATGACAGATCTTTCCGGTAAAGTTGCAATTGCGCCGGTACCGAAGTTCGGTGACAACGATGCAACATGGACAATCGGTGGCGGTGGAACCGGTACAGCAATTATTAAGAGCAGCCCGAATGCAGAACTGGCAGCAGAAGTTATGGCATTTATTAAGCTTTCAGCAGAAGCAAATGAAGAGGTTTGGAATGTACTTGGTTTTGACCCTGTAAATACCTCTGTATGGACAGACACAGAACTTACTCAGAATCCGGATAACCAGTTTGTACAGTTCTTTAATACAAAGCCGTTTGATGCATTGCTGGAGATGAAGGATGGAATTGGTTCTCTTGCAAGCTTGTGTGATGAGAAAGCACCGTCTATTAACAATGTATTTTGTACTCAGGTATTGACAAATATTTATGATAGCGAATGCGATATTCAGGAAGAACTGGATGTAGCACAGGATCAGCTTGTTAATGAATTTGGCGAGTAAATAATAAGAGGATGAAAAATATGTGCGCGCCGAAGAAAAAGCGCGCACATTGTTTTCGCCACAGTTGTTTATGTCGGTGGAAGTAAGAGGTGAGCTATGAAAAAGACGTTATATTCCCAGAAAGTAGCACCATATGTATTTATATTGCCCTTTGTTTTGACCGTGTTATTTTTTTGGATTGGTCCCATAGGAAATGGATTTTTGCTGAGTTTTCAGGATGTTATGAAAGATGAATGGGTAGGCATGAAAAATTATGAAAGAATGCTTACTGATAAAATCTTCTGGAAAGCTGTTGGAAACAGTGTGAAATATACGATAGGAACACTGGTGCTTTTGATCCCGTTTCCGCTAATTTTTGCAGTATTGTTAAACAGTACATTGATGAAAAAGGCAAATATATTTAAATCCATATATTTTCTTCCGGCGCTCACATCCGTAGTAGTTGCCGGTACCGTATTTCGCTTGATGTTTGGAGAAGCAGATCAGTCCCTGATGAATCAGGTGATAGTTGCACTTGGGGGATCGCCCATTAAATGGCTGAAAAGAGGGGATACCTCATATATGGCGTTGCTGCTTCTTTGCTGCTGGAGATGGACGGGAGTAAATATTATGTATTTCCTGGCAGGAATTCAGGCAATTCCGGATGAACTTTATGAAGCAGCAGATATTGATGGAGCATCTAAAATAAAACAATTTATCCATATTACAGTACCGTTGGTAAAACCAACTACTATTTATGTATTGACAATTAGTATTTATGCAGGACTTTCTATGTTTCTTGAGTCCTTCATGCTTTGGAAAGGGAATAATTCGCCGAACAATATAGGACTTACGATTGTAGGCTATTTATACAGACAGGGAATCGAAAAGAGAGCAATGGGTTATGCCTGTGCAGTTGGTCTGGTGCTGTTGCTTTTGGTTATGATTATTAATTTTGCACAGTTGAAGCTGAATGGTTCGTTTGACAGGGAGGTGGAGTAAAATGTCCAGAAAAAAAACAGACGCATTGAAAACATTAGGAATGCTGGTTTTGTTTATCTTTTTGGCAATATCCATTTTACTTCCGATTTATGCACTTTTTATTGCAAGCTTTAAACCGGGAGAAGAACTGTTGCAGTATGGTTTAAATCTGGATTTGAATTTCGACCGATGGGGATTGTCGAATTATATCATGCTTTTCCAGGGAAAACATGATTATTGGATTTGGTTTACAAACAGTATCTTACTTACAGCCGTAACGGTATGTCTGACGCTGCTTGTAAGCGCATTTGTGGCATATGGATTTGCAGCATATGAGTTTAAAGGGAAAAATGTTTTATTTGTGATCGTGCTTATGGTAATGTCCGTTCCTTTTGAGGTTGTAATGCTTCCGCTTTATAAGCAGATGTCTGACTGGAATTTAATGGACAATTATGTTGCGATTGTATTGCCGTTTTTGGCACATACATCAACAATTTTCTTCTTTATACAATATTTAAAGGGGATGCCCAAATCATTAATTGAAGCGGGTAGAATCGATGGGGCGACAGAGTATGGTATCTTTTTCAGACTTATCGTTCCGATTATGAAGCCGGCATTTGCGGCAATGGCAATTTTGAATGGCATGAATTCATGGAATAATTATATGTGGCCGTTACTTGTTGTAAGAAGCTCTTCCAAGTATACATTGACACTTGGTCTAAATACCTTGATTAATCCTTATGGAGATAATTACAGCTTATTGATTGTAGGTGCATTCTTCTCGATTATACCGATATTTATTCTTTTCATGGCATTTCAAAAATATTTTATAGAAGGTATGACAGCAGGAGCAGTAAAAGGATGATAGAATATAATAAACCATTTATAGTACAGAGAGCTGATCCATATATAATCAGGTCGGAAGAGGGGAAATATTATTTTACAGCATCAGTACCTGATTATGATGGAATTGTAATCAGATGCGCTGATACGATTGAGGGTCTGAAGGATGCTGAGGAAAAGTATGTATGGTATAAGCATGAATCAGGACCTCAAAGTATACATATATGGGCGCCTGAGTTGCATTATGTGTTCGGTGGCTGGTATATTTATTATGCGGCAGGTGATAAGGATGATATTTGGAATATCAGACCATATGTATTGAAATGTAAGGGGACTGATCCTATGAATGATCCGTGGGAGGAATGCGGACCATTGAAAGCGGCAAAAGAAGATGAGTTTTCGTTTACACAATTTTCTCTGGATGTAACTTTATTTACACATAATGATAAGGTATATATCGTATGGGCGGAAAAGGTGGGAAGCGGAAAACAGATTTCTAACCTTTATATTGGAGAGATGGAGTCGGCTGACAGAGTAGGAACTGTACAAAGGCTGCTGTCCACACCGGATTATGAGTGGGAAAGACATGGATTCTGGGTAAATGAAGGGCCGTTTGTAATAAAAAATAAGGGAAAAATTTATTTGACTTATTCAGCAAGTGATACGGGCATTGCATATTGCATTGGACTTTTATCAATAGATGAAAACAGCAATATATTAGATCCGGCAAATTGGAAAAAGAGCAAATTGCCGGTGCTTTCCTCAGATGAGACTCTTGGAATATATGGACCGGGACATAATTGTTTTACAACAGATGAAGAAGGAAATACGATTATGGTATATCATGCCCGTACGGAAAAGGAGATTGTAGGCGATCCGTTATATAATCCAAATCGGCATACGATGTTGATGAAAGTAAAATGGGCAGAAGACGGAGCACCTATCTTTGGATTTGGAGGATGACAATGAAAGAAATGGGAAAAGTAAAAATGATCCTTGATAAGGATTATCAGTTGGCAGAGGTGGATCCGAGGATTTATGGCTCGTTTATTGAGCATCTTGGAAGAGCTGTTTATGATGGGATTTATCAACCGGGAAATAAAATGGCGGATGAAAATGGCTTTCGCAAAGATGTTTTGGAGCTTGTTAAGGAGCTGAATGTGCCGATTATTCGTTATCCCGGAGGAAATTTTGTTTCCGGTTTTCGTTGGGAGGATTCGGTGGGTCCTAAGAAGGAAAGGCCGGAAAGACTGGAACTGGCATGGAGAAGCACGGAATCAAATCAGGTAGGCATTAATGAATTTAGCAAATGGGCTAAGGCAGCAAATTCTTCCGTAATGATGGCGGTAAATTTAGGAACGCGTGGAGTGCAGGATGCTTGCAATTTGTTGGAATATTGTAATCATCCGTCCGGTTCAAAATATTCAGACCTGCGTATCAGTCACGGAGATAAAGATCCTTACAACATTAAGGTATGGTGTCTCGGAAATGAAATGGATGGTCCGTGGCAGATTGGCTGCAAGACCATGCAGGAATACGGTCGTCTGGCAGAAGAAACCGCAAAAGCGATGAAGCTGATTGATCCTACGATTGAACTGGTATCCTGTGGAAGCTCTTCGATTGAGATGCCAACGTTCCCGCAGTGGGAAGCAACTACCTTAGAGCATACATATGATTATGTGGACTTTGTTTCTTTGCATTCTTATTATGGGAACCGAAACAATGATACGTTAGATTATTTTGCGCAGTCAGAGGATATGAACCGATTTATCAAAACGGTTATTGCCACCTGTGATTTTGTAAAAGCCAAAAAACGTAGCAAGAAGAATATTAATCTGAGCTTTGATGAATGGAATGTGTGGTTTCATTCAAATGAAGCCGACGATGATATTATGAAGAATCATCCGTGGCAGCATCATCCGGCACTGCTCGAAGATGTTTATAATTTTGAGGATGCCATTATGGTTGGTCTTCTTCTGATAACGCTTTTGAAAAATGCAGACCGTGTAAAGATGGCATGTCTGGCGCAGCTTGTGAATGTAATCGCTCCGATTATGACAGATGCCAACGGCGGAGTCGCTTGGAGACAAACAATTTATTATCCGTTTATGCATGCATCAAAATATGGCAGAGGAATTGTTTTGGTTCCGTCTGTGCATGGAACAAAGCATGCGACAAAGGAGCATGATGAAGTAACGGATGTAGAAAGTGTATCCGTTTATGACCCGGATACAGAACAGCTTACCATTTTTGCAGTAAATCGTACACTTGAAAAAGATGTGGAATTGTCTGTGGATATCAGAAGCTTTGGCGATTATAAGGTTTTGGAGCACATTGCTTTGGAAAATGATGATTTAAAAGCAGTAAACAGCTCCGCGCAGGAAAAGGTAAAACCATCTGTGTCAAATCAATCAAAAGCAGAGGCTGGAGAGCTTACCAGCCTGCTTCATGCAGCATCTTGGAATGTGATTCGACTCGGAAAAAATTAATCATTATCATCATCCACTTTTGCAAGAGTGAAAATAAATTCTGTGCCAACACCTTCGGTGCTGACAACGTTTATATTTTCATTGTGGGAGTGGATGATTTCTTTTACGATGGAAAGTCCAAGCCCGGTTCCCTTTTTGTCCTTGCCGCGGGATAAATCCGATTTATAAAAGCGGTCCCAGATGAGTTTTTGGCTCTCCTTCGGAATGCCGATGCCGTAATCCTTTATGGAAATCATAACCTTATTGCTCTTTTCCGTTGTTTCGATTTTAATAATGGAATCGTTGTGGCTGAATTTGATGGCATTGTCCAACAGGTTGTAAAGTACCTGTTGAATCTTGTCAAAATCAGCATGAACGGTTAAATAGTCGCCGGTAAGAATAAGCTTGATGCCAATCATTTTATTTTTGCAGATACCTTCAAAGGTGGCTGCGGTATTGCGGATGACCTGATTGATGTCAAAATCCGTTTTGTTGAGCACCATGCCCTTTGTATTTAAGTTGTTGAGCTGCAAAAGCCCGTTGGTCAGCTTGGTCAGACGCTCGGTTTCGTTTAACACAATTTGCAAATATTTTTGGTTCATTTCCGGAGGAATCGTTCCGTCCAGCATAGCCTCCAGATAGCCTTTTATGGAAGTCAGCGGAGAACGGAAATCGTGGGATACGTTTGCTACAAACTTTTTCTGGTTATCCTCGCTTTTTGCAATTTCGTTTGCCATATAGGAAAGTGAGGCGGCCAGATACCCCATTTCGTCATCACTTTCCACCTGAAACTGATAATGCATATTGCCGGCTGCGTACTGCTCTGTGGCATGGGTGATTTTTCGCAGCGGAATATAAACCATTTCCGTAAAGAAAAATAAAATAATCATGGATAACAGCAGCATAATGACAAGAAGAATATAAGAAATATTTAACAAGCCGTCAGCAGACTGTTGGATGAACTGCATCGGCATATGGATAACCACATAACCGTTTACTTTAAAGTTGGATGTAATCGGTGCAAAAACACTTAAGGTATCCTCAGAAAATGCCTGAAAAAAGTTGCCAACCGTGTAATAGGAGCCTGCGGTTATGGTAGGGTCAAAATTTTCAATGATAATCGGATTGTCAATATCTACCGGGGCAGAGGAATCCAGAATAATACGGCCGGATGGATTGATTATCCAGACGGTTGAGGATAAGTAGGAGCTGAGCGCATCAAGCTGTGTTTTTACCGCATCCAGAGATACCTGATTACTGTATAAATCAGAAGCGTAGGTATTGGCAATCAGGGTTGCCTCCCGATAAAGTGCATCTGCTTTTTCGCGTTTTAAATGTTCCAGTGTCATGTTGGACACAAAGGTTGCCACAGCAATAAAACCAAAAAATCCAAAAATGACATATGCCAGAAGAAATTTCAAGTAAAGAGTTTTTCGCATATTATGCTTTCACCTCAAATTTGTAACCGATTCCCCAGATGGTAGCGATTCTCCAGGTTGCATGATCTTTGATTTTTTCCCGAAGTCTTTTGATATGCACGTCTACCGTTCTTGTGTCTCCGGCATATTCATAGCCCCAAATCTGGTCTAAAAGCTGCTCTCTTGTAAATACATGGTTGGGTGAGGATGCCAGAAAATAAAGAAGCTCCAATTCCTTTGGCGGCATTTCCACCGAGTTACCCATGTACAGTACGGAGTAGTTGGTCTGGTTGACAACCAGGTCGGGATATTCGACGCATTTGATGTCCGGGTTTTCTGCAGGAGGCGGTACAATTTTATAACGACGCAGTACCGCTTTTACGCGGGCAACCAGTTCTTTGGAATCAAAGGGCTTTTCCATATAGTCATCCGCGCCCAATTCCAGCCCAAGTACTTTATCAAAAATTTCACCTTTGGCGGAAAGCATAATAATCGGAAGTGTGGATTTTGCCCGTACTTCGCGGCAAACCTGATAGCCGTCCATGCCCGGAAGCATCAAATCCAGAAGGATCAGGTTTGGGCGAAAGCTGTCCAGTGCAGGCAGAACGGATTCGCCATCATTAACAATCATTGTTTCGAAGCATTCTTTTGTTAAATACAGAGAAATCAGCTCTGCGATATTATTGTCATCGTCTACGATAAGTATTTTTTGCCTGTTTACCATAAATTACCCCTTGTGAGTGCAAAATACATTTTTATTTAAAGGTTACAATTGTGACACCTGCGTCACCTTCGCCGAATTCTCCCAAACGGAATTCGCTGATATTTTTCATGCGTTTTAGCTGCTTGTGAACGGCGGCCCGCAATGCGCCTGTGCCTTTGCCGTGTACGACACGCACACTTGGCAGATGTGCCAGATAGGCATCATCCAGATATTTGTCCAATGCAGCCAGCGCCTCGTCTACCGTCTTGCCAAGCAGATTGATTTCCGTAGAAACGGCCGAGGATTTGGACATGCGGATTTTGCCGGTGTTGGTGCGCTGCAGGGACGGAGCAGTAATGGTTTCTTCGTCAATTAGAATCAAATCGCTTAGATTGACCTGAGAACGAATAATGCCGCATTGTACAAAAAGGTTTCCCTTTTTATCGGGCAGTGAGCTGACCGTACCCTTTAGTCCCATAGAAACAATTTTAACCGCATCTCCTTTTTTTAGCTGATTCGGCTTTGGGGAATTGACAGTTGTGTCATTTTTCTTAGTAGAAAGCTTGTCATTTTTTTCGGAAATCTTACTGCGTACCTTTTGGCGTGCCTTTTCCAGATCTTTCATGGAAGCGTTCGGGCCTGCTTTGTGGAAGGAACGGATGGTTTCATCGGCAATATCCTTTGCTTCTTGCAAAATTTCTCTTGCCTGTTCGTTTGCTTCCTGCATGATTTTGCTGCGGGAGGCTTCTATTTTTTCCTGTTTTTCCTGAAGCTTTTCTTTTAAAGCTTTAATTTCCTGTTTGTAGGCGGCAATTTCGGCACGTTCTGCTTCAATCGTAATACGACTGTGCTCCAGATCAGAGAGTAAATCTTCAAAGGATTCTTTTTCCGCATCAATCTGTTGCCGCGCCTGTTCAATGATTTCATCGGAAAGCCCCAGCTTGGATGAAATGGCAAAGGCATTGCTTTTGCCCGGAATACCGATTAACAGGCGATAGGTAGGGCGAAGCGTTTCCACATCAAACTCACAGCATGCATTTTCTACATAAGGAGTCGAAAGTGCGTATACCTTTAGTTCGCTGTAATGAGTCGTTGCCATCGTACGGATACCGCGCTCATGCAAATGATTGAGAATTGCGATGGCGAGAGCAGCTCCTTCGGTCGGATCGGTTCCGGCACCGAGTTCATCAAACAGACAGAGACAGTCGGCATCTGCCTGTTGCAGGATACGGACGGTATTGGTCATGTGGGAAGAAAAGGTACTGAGACTCTGTTCAATACTCTGCTCATCCCCGATATCCGCATAGACTTCACGGAATATAGAAAGCTCTGAGCGGTCAAGGGCCGGAATGTGCAGACCGGACTGACCCATCAGGGTAAATAAGCCTACTGTTTTCAGGGAGACGGTTTTACCACCGGTATTTGGTCCGGTAATGACAAGCAAATCAAAGTCTTCTCCCAGATGAATGTCAATAGGAACAACCGCTTTTTTATCAATAAGAGGATGGCGTCCCTTTCGGATACGGATACGGTGCTCCTCGTTAAAAATCGGCTTGGTAGCATTTTGCGAAAGTGCTAAAGAGCCCTTTGCAAAAATAAAGTCAAGCTGTGTCAGAGTGTGCTGGTTGGAAAGAATTTCATCACAATGCTCTGCAGCAAGTGCGCTGAGAGTACGGAGAATTTCTTCGATTTCATCCTGCTCCTGTAAAAACAGCTCCTTGAGCTGATTGTTTAGGGAGACAACTGCCGCCGGCTCAATGAAAAGGGTGGAGCCGGTGGAGGACTGGTCGTGTATCATTCCGGGTACGTGGCTTTTGTATTCTGCTTTAACGGGAATACAGTAACGGTTGTTGCGCATTGTAATAACTGCATCCTGTAAATAGGAGCGGCAGGAACCGTTTACCATGCCGGAAAGCTGACTGTGTATTTTGTCGTTGACGGAAATCTGACTCTTACGAATGCGGCGAAGTGCAGGGCTTGCATCATCCGCAAAGGTGTCCTCTTCAAGAATGCAGCGACGGATTTCATTTGCAAGCTGTGTCAGTGGTACGAGCAATGCAAACCGCTCGGATAAAGAATCGGATGCTTCATCCTCCCGCTCTTTTTTTCCATAGGTCTTAATGCGAGAGGTGCATTCCAGTAAGGAAGCTACTTTTAGTAAGTCTCCGGCAGAAAGAGAAGCGCCGATTTCCAATCCCTTTATCATATAGCCGACGTCCCGGTTGCCGGAAAAGGACGGAGAGCCCTTTTTAAAAATTCGGCTCAGAGCGTCAGCGGTTTCGGTCTGTGCCTGTGTGATTTCCTCTAAATCAGTAGAAGGAAGCAACGCGCTGCAAAGCTGCTTTCCGGGTTCGGAGGATGCAAATTCCGTCAAAAAATGTATGATTTTATGAAATTCCAATGTGTTTAATACTTTTTCGTTCATAGATGTTAGTATATCACAATTAAGGGTCGGGTGGAATACCAAACAGGGGAAACAAAAACCTTGTCAGTGACCCCGCCATCGTCTATACTTAAAGCTGGAAAGTGAGAGAAAAGTATGGAAGAACGCAGACAAACGGAAGAAAAGAAAAACGAATTGGAAATACAGGAGCTTCCGAAATTTGATTTTATGCAGGAACAGATTAAGGAGCGGCCATTGAATAAAAAGAAGCTGTTGCGGCGTACAGTGCTGACTGCAGCGATGGCAGTGGTATTTGGTCTGGTAGCATGCCTGACAGTGCTTGTTTTGGAGCCTGTATTCAGTAACTGGCTTTATCCGGAGGAGCAGGCAGAGAGTGTGACTTTCCCGCCGGAAACGGAGGAGATTCTTCCGGAGGACATGGTATTGGATGATGAGGAATTGAGGCGGGAGGAAGCAGAAAAGGAGACAGAGCCGGTGCTGGAAATGGTGCCGGAGGAAAAGCAGGATGAGCTGGAAACCTATCGGATGATTTATCGGAAGCTGAGAGAGCTGTCTAAGGAGATGTCCAGATGTCTCGTTACGGTTACGGGAGTTTCTTCCGATAAGGACTGGTTTAACAATATGTATGAAAGCAGCGGTCAGAGTACAGGGATTATCGTTGCGGAGAATGGAAAGGAATATCTGATTTTAGTAAAAACGGAAGGGCTGGAGGATGCAGAGGAAATCAACGTTACTTTTTGCGAGGATACCCTGCTTCCGGCACAAATAAAGAGAAAAGATCCGATTTCAGGACTGATGGTGCTTGCCATTGAGCGCAGTGCCATCGGGGAGTCTACATTGGAGGAAATTGCTATCGGAGAGCTGGGAAGCTCTAACTATGCTACTTTAACGGGTAGTCCGGTGATGGCACTGGGCGGTCCGATGGGGGTTAGCAATTCTGTGATTTATGGAATGGTAACCTCAGGAGGGAATCCGTTGAATATTGTGGATTCTCATTATGAGCTGATTACCACAGATATTTACGGTAGTCCGAATGCTTCGGGCGTGCTTGTAAATTTACAGGGACAGATTATCGGTATTATCAATCAGGATTATAATGATCCGGAGCTGAAAAATATGATTTCTGCTATGGGTATTTCGGAGCTGAAAAAGACGATTGAGCGTCTTTCCAATGGCAAGACCCGTGCCTATCTGGGAATATACGGAACGGATGTAACAGAGGAGGCAAACAGCAATTTGCAGGTGCCGTTTGGTGCTTATGTTACGGAAATAGAAATTGATTCTCCGGCGATGCAGGCAGGCATTCAGAGCGGCGATGTCATTACGAGCTTAAACGGCAGAATCGTAGGAGATTATGATGAATATATCGCAGCGTTAAACAGCAGTACACCGGGAAGCTCAGTAAATGTAACGATTATGCGTAAAAATCAGGAAGAATATAAAGCCATGAATTTTATCGTTACATTGGGTGAGCTGGAATAGAATAAAGCAAGACTGTCAAAAGACAGCTTGGAGAAAAGGAACAGGAGACAAAACAATGAAATTTATTCAGGATTATAAAGAGGGCGACAGAGTATTTGACATTTATCTGTGTAAGCATAAGCAGTCCGCAGTAACCAAGAACGGAAAGGCTTATGACAATGTGATTTTACAGGATAAAACGGGCACAATCGATGCTAAAATATGGGATCCGAACAGTGCCGGAATCGGAGAGTTTGATACACTGGATTATATAGAGGTATATGGTGAAATCACAAGCTTTCAGGGTGCACTTCAGGTAAATGTAAAGAGAGTGCGGCTTTGTCAGGAGGGGGAATATAATCCGGCAGATTATCTTCCGGTGAGTGAAAAAAACATCGATACGATGTATAGTGAGTTGCTTGGCTTTGTAGACAGCATAAGCAATGCATATCTGAAGGAGCTGCTGAACGGATTTTTCCGTAAGGATGAGAAATTTGTCAAGGCATTTCGTCAGTCTTCGGCAGCAAAGACCGTTCACCACGGCTTTGTGGGAGGGCTTTTGGAGCATACTCTGAGTGTAACAAAGCTTTGTGACTATTATTGCAGTGCATATCCGATACTGAACAGAGATTTGCTGCTCGCAGCAGCAATGTGCCATGACATCGGCAAGACGAAGGAGCTTTCGTTGTTTCCGGAAAATGATTATACGGATGAGGGACAGCTGCTTGGACATATTGTAATGGGAGCAGAAATGGTTGGTGAAAAGGCAAGAGCAATTTCCGGCTTTCCAAAGGTGTTAGAGGGAGAGTTAAAGCATTGTATTCTTTCCCATCATGG
Organism: Lachnospiraceae bacterium; assembly: GCA_045577575.1. Taxonomy (GTDB): domain Bacteria; phylum Bacillota; class Clostridia; order Lachnospirales; family Lachnospiraceae; genus VSOB01. The sequence continues at coordinate 14,930 of JAZNIP010000364.1, forward strand.
AGAATATGAATTCGGTTCACCGAAAAAACCGGCACTTATTGAGGCAGTTGCACTTAATTTTGCAGACAATACCGATGCCAAGATTCAGACCTTTACGGAGCTTTTAAAGGGTACGCAGAGTAATGATTGGCTTGGCTTTAATCGTTTGTTTGAGTCTAATGTGAGACGGACGAGAGTGGAGTAGAGTATGGGATACAAGAAAAATGACACTATTGTCATAAACATAGAGGATATGGGAACCGATGGCGAGGGCATTGGCAAGATAGACGGCTTTACTTTTTTTGTAAAGGATGCTCTGCTTGGCGATGAAATAGAAGGTAAGGTTATGAAGGTAAAAAAGAATTATCGGT
>JAZNIP010000365.1:0-5989 GCA_045577575.1 Lachnospiraceae bacterium
ACATTCCATACAACTGTGTACTTTGTCTTTTCCGGCTCCCCAATACCAAACAGTATCCGGAACACCTCCTGCACCGACAGAGAATATCTGCCGATGCATAAGGCTCCCAAAAAGGTTGCCAGAAGCAATAAAACCAATAAAATAAAAATAGCTTTTTTGTTTTTCATCTTGATCATTTATTTTCTTACTGCGGATGCTCCAAAGCCCGCACCTTTCGCCGCTTCCGGATTTGCTGCCAGAATACCCTCTGTCTGTTCATCCGTCAGAGTATACTGGTAAAATTCTTCGTAATATGCCTTGATTTCTTCTTTCATATCATAGGTAAATTTATCCGGATGAATTGTCTGTGCCATCCATTTCAGCATCAGAGGCGCGTCACCTGACGGAGGGAACCATCTGTATACACCAAGTGGTTCTTTATAAACCTTGCCATTTGTCACTGCACTTACCGGACTCCAGTCCTGTCCGTCAATCGTATTGTTATACAAATCCTCCGGCATGGTTTCCGTAAAGGTTGTAATAATGATAATATCCGGATCCCATTCATAAATCTGTTCCATATTTACCGTAGTCGGTCCTGTCACCTCTGCAGCCGCATTGATTCCACCTCCTGCGGTAATCCAGTAATCACCGTAAAACTCTGCTCCGCTGACACTGATTTCCTCCGTGCTATGACCGTATAAATACAGCACCTTCGGTTTTTCCTCATCCGGTATAGCAGCAGTCTGCTGCGCAATCTCTGCTTCCATCTGACGTCCATACTCAATAACCTTTTCTACGTTTCCGGTATCACCAAAAATTTCCGCCATGATTTTCAGCCAGCTCTCCAGTGTTGTCAGTACATCACCGCCATCCTGTGTTTTCACACCGACTGCATTAATACCGGCATTATTCATTGCTTCGTACTGCTCCAGATATTCTGCCCAGTACAAAACAACATCCGGCTCTAATTTCAGAAGCTCTTCCACATTGACATCGGTTCCTTCAATAAAGTTATCTGCAATGCCTACCAGTTCCGGATACATGGCTGCCATAACAGAATTTTCAATAGCACTTGTGGAGCCCGGGTGTACACCAACCAAATATTCAATCGGCGCACCGGTCAGTGCATAAATACTTGGCAGCGGTAATGCAGTCGTTACCAGTCTGTCCGGATTTGCTTCAATGGTCGCTTCCATCCCATTTTGGTCTACTACTGTTATTGTTCCGTCTTCTGCCGCCTCTGTATTTTCTGCTACCGCCTCTGCAGCTTCTTCCGGCTGCGCTTCTGCTGCACTTTCCTCTGTTACGGTTTCTGCAGCAGCCTCACCTTCCTGTCCCTGATTCTCCGGCTTTGCACCACATGCAGTAAGTGACATTACCATTGCTGCGCACAAAATAATTGATATGAATCTTTTCTTCATATTCTCCTCCTAGTTAGCTTTTGTAAATTTTCGTTAGTTTTAACTAACCTCTATAATCTATCATGTGCTCTAACCAAAAGCAAGGAAGCTATTGAGAGTATTTCTCAACAGCTTCCTTTTGGAAAATATTATATATACTTTTTCAATGCTTTTATGCCATAAGCTTCCAGCTTCCTGCAATTTCTCTCGCATTTACAAATCTTCGGTATATTCCGTCCTGCTTCATCAGCTCTTCATGCTTGCCCTGCTCCACAATTTTTCCTTTATCTACCACAAGTATTTTGTCTGCATTTCTTACTGTTTTTAATCGGTGTGCAATCATCAGAATGGTTTTTTCCTTTGTTAGTGCATCAATGGCTTCTACCAGCTCCTTCTCATTTTCCGGGTCAACATTGGCTGTTGCTTCATCCAGAATGATAATCGGCGCATCCTTCATAATGGCTCTGGCAATGGAAATGCGCTGCTTTTCACCACCGGACAGGCTGGCACCGCCCTCACCGATAACCGTTTGATAGCCATCCGGCAGCTCCATAATGAATTCATGACAGCAGGCTTTTTTCGCCGCCTCTACTACCTGCTCCATAGAAGCCTCCGGCTGTCCGAAACGAATATTGTTGGCAATGGTATCCTGAAACAAATAAACATTCTGGAATACAAAGCTGAAATTCCGCATCAGTGCATCCATACTGTATTCTCTTACATCTCTGCCTCCCAGACGCACACATCCGCTATTTACATCCCAGAATCTGGCAATCAGATGGCAGAGAGTAGTCTTGCCTCCACCACTGGGTCCTACAATGGCAGTGGTTGTTCTCTGCGGAATATGCACGCTTAAATTATCAATAATTTTCTTTTTATCGTAGGAAAAGCTGACATTTTCCACATCGATATCAAAGTTCTCCGGTCTTACGTCCTTGCCTTCAATATCCATTTCCTCTAAGCTTAAAATTTCTCTTGCCTTTCCTACACTGAAATCTATTACCTTTAGTATAGAAGAAAACATTCCTGCACTCTCCAGACTTCCGTACATAATAAAGGCACTAATCATCATGGCAATGCATTCTGCCAGCTCCATACTGTCATTTATCATAAAGGTAATTGCCATTCCACAGATAACTACACCCATTGCCTTCGCAATAAAGGTCTGCAAACTCATAAATGGGATTACCTTCTTTTCAAGTGTAAAGCAACAGTCAGAATTATCCTTAATCGCCTTATTCAGGCTCCTACTTCTTTTCCCGGACAGATTGTATTCCTTTACTTCTGCAATTCCCTGCACATATTCGATAATTTCCGAAACCAGCCGGCTGTCTGTTTCATGCTTTATCGGCGCCATTTTTGCAGATGCCTTCTGCAAAACACTGTTTACCAAAAAGAACAGGGCAATTCCCACAATTACTACAGCTCCAATCCGATAATCAAACATACAGATTAAAAGCGTAATAATCGCTGTATTTAAAATTCCCTGCGTTGTCATCATTACAACACGGGTTGCAATATCTGCCAGATTTTCCATTGTGTTAGTTGTCACAGAGGTAATGTAGCCTAAGCTGTTCTGATTAAAATATCCCATCGGCAAATAACGCAAATGCTCTGCAATCTCAATTCTCTTATTGGCACAAGTACGATAGCCGCCTTCTGTCTGCAGCATGGTTACCCGATATCGCACAAGGCTTCCACCGATTACACTCATCAGCATAATTCCCACACTTGTTAAAATCGCAGCATCGGTAACCGCATCCCGAATCAGCGCATCTATCATGACATAAATTGCCGGAATTCTCATCGCCTCAAACATTGCCAAAACTGCACCAAAAACTAACGATATATAAAACTTTCGTTTATTCTCCGAACCACAAAAATCAAAAAAATCCTTAAATATTTTAAACATATGCCTCACCTCCTGTCGCAATACTACCATCCTTTACAGACATATGTGCCTGCCACATTTCTTTGTATAAACCATTTTCTGCCAAAAGCTCATCATGTGTTCCACAGGAATCCACAATGCCGTCCTTGATTACAAAAATTTTGTCGCTGTCCGCTATGGTAGAAAGCCTGTGTGCAATAACAATCAGCGTCTTTCCTTTTACCAGCCCCGCTACTGCAGCCTGAATCACCGCTTCATTTTCCGGATCAGTATAGGCAGTTGCTTCATCCAGAATAACAATCGGCGCATTTTTCAGCATCGCTCTTGCAATGGCAACTCTCTGTCTCTCACCACCGGATAAGTGTCCGCCGCCACCGCCTACAATCGTCTGATAGCCCTTTTCCAGACCCATAATAAACTCATGACAGCCGCTTTTCTTTGCTGCCGCAATCACCTCTTCATCCGTTGCTCCGTCTCGTCCCATACGGATATTCTCCATAACCGATACATCAAACAGATAATTATCCTGAGATACATAAGCAATTTTTTGATTATACACCTCTGACGGAATCTCCCGAATATCTTTATCTCCAAGGGTAATACTACCGGCACTCACATCCCAAAGCCCTGCTATCAGCTTTGCCACTGTGGACTTTCCACTGCCGGACGGTCCTACTAATGCGTTCACCGTTCCCTCCTGAAACTCCACGGTCACTCCATGCAGCACCTGTTCTTCATGATAGCCAAAGGATACTCCGTTAAGCTTTATCGTATTATCTTTGATTACACCGGTTAATGCTTCCGGCCTTCTCATTTCTTCCTGCTCCAGTATTTCAGTCACTTCTCCAATAATCGTTTTAACTTTTGCAATGTCATCACCATAGCTCATGCAAGTAATAACAGAAGTAATCAGTCCCACCGAAAGTACGATACACACAATAAATTCTGCCGCCGACAATTCACCGGAGCGATATAGCAACGCTCCTACCGGAAGTACAACCAGCATGGTGTTGGGTGCAATTACCATCGCAATACTAAAATAAACATTACAGCCCCTCATCCACTCTACAAAGCAGTCCGAACCCTCCTTTGCTGCAATCACAAATTTTTCATAGGAGCTTTTTGCTTTTCCGAATGCCTTAATAACCTCAATTCCGTTTATGTATTCTACTGCCGTATCGTTCAGAATTTTGGTTTTTTCGATGGAATTTTTCCAGTTTTTTTCATAGCCTATCATCATTCCCATATAAGCAAGCATACCGATTGCAAAGGTTGCCACAGAAGCCAGTGCCATCCTCCAGTCAAGCATCACCAGATATACCAAAACACAAACGGGTGCAAGCAGATTTGCCGTAAATTCCGGTACAATATGTGCCAGCGTTGTCTCAATGCTGTCGATTCGCTCCACAATAATATTTTTTAACGAGCCTGACGGGGTATCCAATACATATCCCAATGGAAGCTTAGAAAGCTTTTCACAGGTTCTTCTGCGAATATTTCCCAGCACCTCAAAGGTCGCCTTATGAGAACAGGTGGTAGAAATGCCGTGACATACTACTCTGCCAAGCCACAACACAAGCATAAGCCCACAATCACTTAAATACCCCGATAATTCCCTATTGCCGTCAAGTAATCGGTTCACCATTCCTGCAATTACCACAAACGGCAGCACACTGCATGCAACACCGATTGTCGCTGTCAGCACACTCAGCAGATACATACTCTTATGAGTACTCGCAAACTCCATAATCCATGCAGGTGTGGATTTCTTTGATTTTTCTTTCACATTTACTCCTCCTAATGCATTGTCTAATTTTTGTTAGTCTTGCCTAACCTATATTCAAAAATATATGTGCCGCCTTAACTCCGCTCGGCACATGTATCTTTAAATTTTTTATTTTTCTCTTGTCTGCTCCAATCCCATGCATGCCATCCAGCCGGCCGCATAAAATTTCATGAGCCCGTCTGCACATTCCTTAGCCTCTTCATATGGCACATCATGAATAAACAATTCAAAAAATGCCGAATACATCCCACTGATGACCGTATGTTCAAAATACTCCCCAAGCCTGGTCTGTGACTTTCCCATATGCTCCAAAACATCCATAAACCGGTGCGTGCCCTGAATTTCCAATTCCACTAACTGATGCACAAAATCTTCATACCGTGTACCTGCTGCTGCAGCCCCCAGCAAAAGTCGCATACCGTTTCGATGCGCAAAGCCGTATTCAAGCACATCAAACATATATTTTTCACCGGAATGAGAAACCTGATTGACCTGTTCAGCCTCGGAAAGCTGTGCAAATGCCTGCTGCTCCTGCACAAAATGCTGCTTCAAATATTCTGCATGAGGTGTTACCAATGCATCAAACAGCTCTTCCTTGCTTTTGTAATATCCGTAAAATGCCCCCGTGGTCACGCCTACCCGCTTTACTATATTTCGCAATGATGCTCCCTTAAAGCCTTTTTCCAGAAACTCCTGCTCTGCGATTCTATGAATTTTTTCCAGCGTTTCCTTTTCTCCTGCCAAGGTGTTTCTCCTAAACAAAAGCATTAATATAACAGTGTTATGTAACACTGCTATATTAATGCCGTTTCTATATTTTGTCAACTATTTTTTCTTTTTTTGCATCCTCTACGATTTCTAATATCTGCTGTATATTTTTCTTTCCAAAGTACACTTTTTCATCATTAACCACCATACACGGAACACTCA
>JAZNIP010000366.1:0-4336 GCA_045577575.1 Lachnospiraceae bacterium
TCCATGTTGGATGAGCTGACGGAAATGCGAAAAAAGGTGCTTGAGCTGAAGGACGCAAGAGACAGCCTCACAGCGGGTACCGATTTGGTTAAAAACCACAATGAGTCAGAGGAACTGCAAAAGAAGCTTGCAGATGCTTCACTTGTATTAAAGAATTATTATCAGAGTGTGATTGATTCCGATACTGCGACGGATGCAGAAAAGGATGTTGCGCGCGATGGAAGAATTTTGGCAAATGAAGCTTATGTAAATGCTCAGGCGGCTGCAAATTCCTATGGAGTGACACTTCCTACGGAGGCCTCCTACGATTTAAGGGGAAGGGTTGAGACGGAAAGCCGAGAGCTTGCAGATGTTTCTCACAAGATGCTGCATGACAATGTATTGAGCGGAGCCAGTGCTACGTCGGTTCGCATTGCAGGTCAGGATGCGATTATTTCATTAAATGGTGCGGAATTTACATCCGATACCAATAATTTTACGATTAATGGCTTGACGATTACGGCAAATGCACTTAGTGAAGTGACCGGTACTGATGCAGCAGGAAATAAGATATATGCGACAACTACCATTACAACGGCAGATGACGTAGATGGTATTTATGATACGATTAAGAATTTCTTTAAGGAGTATAATGAACTCATTAAGGAGATGGATACTGCATACAATGCAGATTCTGCAAAGGATTATGAACCGCTTACCTCAGACGAAAAGGAAGCTATGAGTGAGGAAGAGGTAGAGAAGTGGGAAACAAAGATTAAGGATGCCCTGCTTCGTCGTGATTCGGATTTGAATATACTGATTTCTGCCTTCAAGACAACGATGCTTGGCAGTTATACGGTAAACGGTGAAAAATACAGCTTGTCCAGCTTTGGTATTGGTACACTGGGGTATTTTACGGCTGCAGAGAATGAAAGAGGCGTATACCATATTGATGGCGATGAGGACGATGAAAATACAGCTGTTAATGCGGATAAACTGAAAGCAATGATTGCCAGCGATCCGGAAACGGTAGTGGGCTTCTTTACTCAGCTGATGACAGATTTCCAGAGTAAGCTGGATGGCATCATGGAAAGCACAGATTATCGTTCCCGCTATAAGGTATACGATGATAAGCGTCTGCAGACGGAGTATGATGATTATACCGATAAAATAAAGGATCAGGAAGATAAGCTCGCAGACTTGGAGGATCGTTATTATGACCAGTTTGCGGCAATGGAAAAGGCAATGTCGGACTTGAATTCACAGCAGAGCTACATTAGCAATCTGTTTGGTTAATCTATCGTAGCAGAAAACGAAATATGGAACAGGGAGGTACCATAGAATGGCATTACCAAATGCGTATGCAGCATATAATAACAGCAAGGTGATGACTGCATCACCGGCAGAGCTGACTCTTATGTTATATGACGGAGCAATTAAATTCTGTAATATTGCGATTGTCGGAATCGAAAACAAGGACATCGAGAAGGCGCATATTAATATCAAAAAAACAGAGCGGATTATCGAGGAATTTCTTCGTACACTGGATGATAAATATCCGGTAGCTAAGGATTTTGAGAATGTATATACTTACCTGTTGCGAAGACTTTTTGAGGCCAATTGCAAAAAGGACAAAGAAATTTTAGAAGAAGTGTTAGAGCATTTGAGAGGTATGCGTGATACATGGAAAGAAGTAATGCGTCAGAATCGTATTCATGTACCTTGATAAGCGGAGATGTATAGGATGGAAATCAGACAGTATGTAAAAATTCTGATAGAAAGTCTGGAGAAAAAGAAGCGTATTTTGCAGGCTCTTCAGGAGGAAAATAAAAAGCAGGAAGAGGCTATTAAAAAAAATAGCGACATTGCAGAGTTTGATGCCATTGTTGCCTATAAGGAAAAGTTGATTGAAGGAATACAGGTTCTGGATAATGGGTTTGAAAATGTATATCAGCGGGTTCGTGAAGAGCTGATTTCACAAAAGGCCGTATACAGAGAAGAAATTGCAAGAATGCAGACTCTGATTTCAGAGATTATGGATTTAAGCGTCAGCGTTCAGGCAACAGAGCAGAGAAATAAGCAGCTTGTGGAGAATTATTTTTCCTATGCAAGAGGAAAAATTAAACAGGCAAAAAAAAGTGTCCGGGTAGCCAGTGAATATTACAAGAGTATGAATCGGCTTAATTATGGTGATTCGTCGTTACTGGATAAAAAGAAATAAAAAAGTATTTCATTAAGATGAGCTCATTAGGCTCTCTCGTTTGAGAGATTGCTAATGAGCTCTTTTTAGAGGGCATATTTTTTGAGACAGTTCATGAGCAGTTTCTTTTATGATAGGTACAAGCTCCTGAATCCTTTTATCGGACATGCGGGAAATCGGAGCAGAGATACTGAGCGCGTAGTTTGCGCTTTTGCGGGAATCGGGGATGCATGCGGCAATGCAGCGGATTCCCCATTCGTTTTCCTGATTGTCCAGTGAGTAGCCTTGAGCCTTTATCTGCTTTAATTCATGGAAAAGCTGCTCTTTGTTTCGGATCGTATATTGTGTTTTGGCAACAAACCTGGAGGTTTCCAATATTTCAGAAACCTCTGAATCGGAAAGCTGTGCCATAATTGCTTTGCCTACGCCGGTAGAATAAAGTGGGCTAAGCATACCGATATAGGAAGCTATTTGGATAGAATTGCCTGTATGTGGTGGCTCCAGCTTGTAAATGTAGCAAATATTAGTTCCTGTTCTTTTTACCAGATGAACGGTTTCGCCGGCATATTCTGCCAGTCGGTTCAAATATGGCGGACAGATGGAAAGAATGTCTACCTGCTGCAGTACTTTCTCAGAAATGTTAGCAATTTTTAAAGTCATATAATATTTTTGTGTTTCTTCGTCCTGATTGACGTATCCCATATAAATTAAAGAATTTAACAGGCGATGAACGGTGCTTTTGTTAATACCAAGCAGATGGCTGAGTTCTAATAATCTGCAGGGACCCTCATCAGCAAGCGTTTCCATAAGCTGAAAAATCCTTCCGGATGATTGAACCGGATTTTTTGTGATATCCATAACTAACCCCTTAATACGAAACCTATAATAAAATTATACGGAAGGCGGCATAGGTTTTCAAATAGGAAATAGGCTTGCAAATGGAGAAATAATGTATACAACAGGAACAAAAATGTGTGAAAAATATACAACACTGTAGTGTGCTAGTGTGAAAAAGTACAAAAAATAGTGGGTGAAAATTGTGCAAAAACACGAAAAAAGAATGGATGACCAAAAACACAACTGGATATATTGACAAATTAGTTGTGCCTAATATATGATGTATACAACAAGAAGAGCGAAGAGTCCGATTGAGGACTCTTGCGTTGAGCGTGGTTGCGACAGCGATAGTTTCCTTATACAGAGAGTACACTGTCAAAAGCCAGCATAAAGGTAGATTTCTTGGATTCATCAATATGATAGATGAGTTTTTCGACAGCGGTTGGGATGTCTTTTTGGAGACAGGCGCGAATGATTTCGTTGTGTTCAAGGAAGGTTTTTTGAATACGTTCATCGGACATGTTGCCGGTCATAAAGCGGAAACGTTCACTTTGAGCACTTACCAGAGCATAACCCTGACACAGATAAGGATTGGCACAGGCATCAATAATCATTTGGTGGAAGGCCGCATCCAGTTCGTAGCAGTGGTCATAGTTCTGAGTGAAAGAATCTGCCGGTTGGGAAAAGATACGATAGAAATGCGTCAGACGTTCTTCGCTTAGATGAGCACCGTACTGCTGTAAAATATAGGTTTCGTACAATTTTCGAGCTTCAAAAACCGTGTTGATATCTTTCATGGAAAGAGGGGTAACGGTGATTCCCTTTTTCGGAATGATTTGTACAAGCCCATCCTGCTCCAGACGACTGATGGCATCACGAATGGGGGTACGGCTGATATTCAGGGTAGTGGTCAGCATTTCTTCATTGATAAAAGCGCCGGGAGCGTATTCGCAGGTAATGATTTTTCTTCGGATAGTATTATAAGCAAGGGTTTTCAAATTTGTTTTACTCATGTATACGACAGGCTCCTTTTTATCTGTAAAATATTTTATTGTAATTTTAGCACGCAAAATAGCGAATGTCTATTTAATTAATAAATTTCAAAAAGTCATTTTGGAGGAAAAAATTTCGTAAAAATGAAGAATTGTCGAGTTTAATGTATACAACAAGAAATACAATACAAAATACAACAAAGAAAAATGGAGAGGGAAAAATGAAAGCAATTACAATCAATGCGCCGGGACAGGTGGAGATTAAGGAGATAGCGATGCCTGTTCGAAAAGAAGGGGAAGCACTGCTTAAGGTGCTTTATGGTGGAAT
>JAZNIP010000367.1:0-5272 GCA_045577575.1 Lachnospiraceae bacterium
GAATGAACTGCGAAGCGACCGGATGGAGCATTCGCAGTGTTTGCGTACGGTTTCATTACAAAAATCAGAACGGTTAGTAATTCCGCTGTCCGGAGTCCGGCATTCAAAAAGAAACACAGCCCGTTTTGTCTTCATGATTACGAATCTAAATTTCTATTTCCTCTCCAGGCTGAATTTCCTTTACAAAATCAGGCATTTCGTTTATGATTGTATGTAGTGAAAAAGGTTGGGGAACCGCATAACGAAAAGAGGGTACTACAATGGATGAGCGTAGAAAAAACACCAGAAGTAAGCTGGATTCCAAGCTGTTGTTAAAGCGTTTGGATAAGGAGGAAAAAGAGGTTATTATTGAGGTTGTGGATGTGTCTAAGACGGGGGTCGGATTTGTCTGCAATGAGCCCCTTATGATTGGCGCAGTATACGAAACCTATCTGACCATCTGGACGAAGGAGATTTTGCATGCATTTGTTGAAATCGTGCGAATTGAGAAGCTTGGAGATACCTATAATTATGGCGGATTTTTTGTAGGAATGCCGGATATGGATTCTGCACGAATTGAAGTTTATCAGATGTTTGAACAGGAAAATAATAAAGAATAGAGTTCCCAATAAAAGTTACATAAGAGAAAAGCAGCGCAGGCTGCTTTTTTTGCCCATCTGTGATATATGGACAGGCAGATGGAGGAAAGGAGAAAAAAATGAGCAGGGTATATGAAAAGTTAATGAATTGTTATGAGAGCGTGAAAGCAAAGGTGGATTTCGAGCCGAAGGTTGCACTTGTTCTCGGTTCGGGACTTGGTGACTATGCAGATACCATTAAAGTAGAAGCAGAGCTTTCTTACAGCGAGATAGAGGGCTTTCCGGTATCTACCGTTCCGGGACATGACGGGAAATTTATTTTTGGTTATGTGGGAGAGGTTCCGGTTGTATGTATGAAGGGACGTGTGCATTTCTATGAAGGTTATCCGATTTCGGATGTCGTATTGCCGACCAGATTGATGAAGCTGATGGGAGCGGAGGTTTTGTTTCTGACCAATGCTTCCGGTGGTGTAAATCCGACATTTAAAGCAGGCGATTTGATGATGATGACCGATCATATTTCATGTTTTGTGCCAAGCCCGCTGATGGGAGAAAATTTGGATGAATTGGGAGTACGTTTCCCGGATATGTCAGAGGTTTATGATAAGGAGCTACAGAAAATTATCCGTGACTGTGCGAAGGAAGCCGGTATTGATTTGAAGGAAGGGGTTTATCTTCAGTTGACAGGACCCGCTTATGAAACGCCTGCCGAGGTAAAAATGCTTGGTCTGATGGGAGCGGATGCAGTAGGTATGAGTACGGCAGTAGAAGCAATTGCTGCAAATCACGCAGGAATGAAAATCTGTGGTATTTCCTGCGTATGCAATCCGGCAGCCGGACTTTCACCAACACCGTTAACCCATGAAGAAGTACAGGAAGCGGCAAATGCAGCAGCCCCGCTGTTCAAAAGGCTTGTAACAGAAACCATTTTAAAAATTGGAGAATAGTGTATGGATAGAGAAAAATTGATTCAGATGGCGTTGGATGCAAGAGAGCATGCGTATGCTCCGTATTCTCATTTTCAGGTTGGTGCTGCGCTATTAACAAAGAATGGCAAAATTTATCAGGGCTGTAATATCGAAAATGCAGGATATACACCGACGATTTGTGCTGAGCGAACGGCATTTTTTAAGGCAGTATATGAAGGAGAACGTGATTTTGAAGCAATTGCGGTAGTAGGCAGTCCGGAGGGACCTTGTACCGGCTATGCATCTCCTTGCGGTGTATGCAGACAGGTTATGATGGAGTTTTGTAATCCAAAGGAATTTCGTGTCATTGTTGCAAAGTCTACGGACGAATATAAAGAATTTACTTTGGAAGAATTGCTTCCAATGGGATTCGGACCGAAGAATTTGGAAGTCTGATATAAGAAAATGGGTGGTTGTTATATGAAGATTACTTATTTATATCATAGTGGGTTTGCAGTGGAGCTGCAAACCCATGTGCTGATATTTGATTATTACAAAGGAACGCTTCCGAAGTGGGATGGAGAAAAATCCATCCTTTTCTTTGCTTCTCATAAGCATCATGATCATTTTGATTTCACGGTTTTTGACTATGATAGTCAATATGAAGAACTGCATTACATTTTAAGCTCGGATATTAAATTGAGTGATAAATATTTAGAGAGAAACGGAGTGTCGCCGTCGGTAAAGGAGAGAATTATTCATATTGGTAAAAACCAGTCTGTAGAATGGGAGGATATCAAAATCGAAACGCTTCGTTCCACCGATGAGGGGGTGGCGTTTATTGTGACAGTAGAAGGAAAGACCATTTATCATGCAGGTGACTTAAACTGGTGGCATTGGGAAGGTGAAGATGCAGCATGGAACAGACAGATGGAAATTGATTATAAGAAAGAAATTGAAAGAATAAATGGCAGACATTTTGATGTGGCATTTGTGCCTCTTGACCCGAGATTGGAAGCTTCTTATGATTGGGGCATGAAAGAATTTCTGGCCAATACAGATGCGGACAGGGTGTTTCCTATGCATATGTGGGAACGGTATCATGTGGCTGTAAAATTTAAGCAGAGCCCTTTTGGAAGAGAATATGCGGATAAGATTGAGGATGTACATAGCTCGGGACAGGAGTTTGTTATATGAGATATGCAATGATTCCGCTCATCATTTTAAGTGTAGTAATATGGTTGATTGTGCGTGCTGTACGGGAGGAAAAAAGGAAGCAGAAAAATCTTGAACGGCGGCTTTATGAATTATGGGGAATGCTACCCATAGGATATGAAAGCGGAAAAAAGCAAGATATAAAAATGCCGATGGCTTATCGCGATTTATTCGGAGAACGGTTTTTTATAGATGAAATAACATGGAACGAGCTGGATATGGACTGCGTATTTGCAAGACTGAACTATACTATGTCGCAGACAGGAGCCGAGTATTTGTATACAGCTTTGCATTGTCCGGCAGAACAGCCGACGGAAGCTGCCAAGTGGGAGAGAATAGTTTCTTATTTCATGTCTCATACAAAGCAGCGGGTTGAGATACAGTTGCTTTTGGCAAAAATCGGCAAGCATTACCGCAGATCCTTTTATGATTGTATGGAAGAAATGAAGCACGCAAAAAAGCGTAGTCTTTGGAAGGAGTATGTGAGTAATACATTTTATTTTGCAGCGGCATTTCTGGCAATGTACGATGTCGGATTAGGCTTATGTATACTGATTGCTATTGTCATGTATCAGATAGTTACTTATTTCAGAGAGCGGGCAAGGATATTGCCGTGGCTTCAGTGTGTAGCGGGAATATTGCGCATGTCAGAGTGCATGAATAAATTGGTTCATACACTGGATGAAGAACTTCAAAACATAATAGAGCAGTCCTTACCGTTTTCGGTTCGTGATTGTGCGGAAACGCTTCACAGCCTGAAGAAACATAGCTTTTGGGTTTTACAGTGCGGCAGAGAAAACAGCAGCCCGATTTCCATGCTTGGCGATTATGTCCGTATGCTGTTTCATTTGGACATTATACAGTTTGAGCATTTGCAAGATAGATTACTATGGCAGGCGACAGAAATAAAAAATGCGGCGATGTGCATAGGAGTTCTTGACAGTAGCATCAGTATTGCACTGTACAGATCGTCCCTGCCGGTATGGTGCATTCCTCTTTTACAGGAAGGGCAGGCGGATTTCTCCGTAAAGGAAGTTTATCATCCGCTGTTGCAGAATCCTGTATCAAACAGTGTATCGGTAAGCTGTGATAAGGGGGTTTTATTGACCGGATCTAATGCATCCGGAAAATCTACTTTTCTTAAAACGATGGCAATCAATCTGCTGCTTGTACAGACAATACATACAGCATTGGCAGAGAGCTTTCAGGCTCCGATTTGTCGTATCTATTCGTCTATGGGGGCAAAGGACAGCATTGAAAAGGGGGAAAGCAGTTATATGGCAGAAATCCTTTCCCTGAAAAGAATAATGGATGAAGAGGAAGAAACCACGCTTCCCATCGTTTGCTTTGTGGATGAAATTTTGCGGGGAACAAATACGATAGAGCGGATTGCTGCCTCCACGCAGATATTAAAGTATTTTAGAAGGAAAAAAATATATTGCTTTGCTGCAACTCATGACAGGGAATTAACTGAAATGGTCAACGGTGATTATGATAATTATCATTTTACTGAAACGATAAAAGAGGGAGATATTCTTTTTTCATATAAGCTGCTGCCGGGAAGCGCGGATACGAGCAATGCAATACGTCTGTTGGAGATGACAGGATATGCTTCGGAAATTACCCGTGCGGCAGAAAAGCAGGCGGAAATATTTCTTAAGGAGAGAATTTGGAAATGAAGGTAACAATTTATACAGATGGTTCTGCAAGAGGGAACCCGGACGGTCCGGGTGGCTATGGAACAATATTGCATTATACGGACAAAAACGGCACTCTGCATACGCGAGAGTACAGCGGAGGATATAAGAGAACGACGAATAACCGCATGGAGCTGATGGCTGTTATTGTTGGACTGGAGGCTCTTACAAAGCCCTGTGAGGTAGAGGTGATATCGGATTCCAAATATGTGACGGATGCTTTTAATAAAAAATGGATAGACAGTTGGCTGAAAAAGAATTGGAAGGGATCTTCCGGACCGGTGAAAAATGTTGATATGTGGAAACGCTTGCTGAAAGCGATGGAGATGCATCATGTCATTTTCACATGGGTAAAGGGGCATAACGGACATCCGGAGAATGAACGCTGTGATGAATTGGCGACGACTGCGGCTGACGGTAATAAGCTGCTTGTTGATGAAGGCTGTCCGAATGCATAAGGATTGTAGAAAACAGAAGCAATGATTGATTTTTATTGTCAGATTGTTTATAATAAATGACAGAGAAAAGAAGGGCGGTAGGCTGATATGGTTAATTTGAATGCATTTTTAGGATACTTTGTCTCATATTTCATTTTGTTTGCGGTATTTGTGGCATTGGTAGTGATTGCCTGCGTGATAGGAATAAAATGGCGCAAGGCAAAGGATGCAAAGGCCGCTCTTGCAGATGGCTGTGATGCGGAGCCGTTATCCGATAAGGAAGCATAGAAATCAGACATAGAAGTACGGTAAGAGAGTCCGCAAGCGGACTCTTTTTTGTATACATGGAACTGTCTCTTGACAGTCCCTTAGACGATACACTATACTGTTAAAAGACCACTAGATATAGTATGCTTGTGAAGCGTGGATTCTATATC
>JAZNIP010000368.1:0-5219 GCA_045577575.1 Lachnospiraceae bacterium
ATCTGCCTTAAGTGCTTCCTTTTGCACATCCTCAAATTCAAACACTTCCCTATAAATAGCCTCTAAACCAAAGCCGTCTTTCTTATCAAAATAATGTTCTGTGATAGGCCTTAAAATCTCCTGTATATCACTAAAAGATAATATACCCTTAAAATAATAAATCATGATAAGAATCAACATATGATCTTTGGAATATTTCTTCTTAACCGGCGGAGGAAGCAGGTCATTCTTGGCATAGTTATTAATCATGGTCTTAGTAAGAATCTTGTCCTCTCCCGGATTACGGGTGGTAGACTGCAGTTTCTCATCCATGAAAGTAGTAACCTGATCCATATACAAATCAATCCCCGGGATATCCTCTGCCTTAATATGACCAATTCTGTCAAAGCTGGCCATAATGCTGTTTAACAAATCTTCCATATCTATCGTCATAATCAACACCTCTTCTATTCTAGTATATAGTTTTTAGAACTACATGACAAGCCATTCTTTCATTTTCGATTACCCCTTTACTTTACAACTTTAATATGTTAAAATACATAGGATTTCTAAATTATAGACAAATAACATCTGGTACGATAAATAGGAGGTTTTCATGAACAAAAAAATCAAAACAGAAGCGGTAGACCACTTGTTTGACGCCATTTTATGCCTGAATACAAAAGAAGAATGCTACGATTTCTTTGAAGACTTATGTACTGTCAACGAGCTGTTGTCTCTTTCCCAGCGTTTCGAAGTAGCTGCTATGCTTCGTCAGCACAGAACCTATCTGGAAATCGCAGAAAAAACCGGTGCATCTACTGCAACCATCAGCCGTGTCAATCGTTCCTTGAATTACGGAACAGACGGATATGAGCTTGTATTTGAAAGACTTGCAAAAGACGATACGGAATAATAAGCATTGGACAATGTAAAACCAAATACCAAAAAGAACTGTTATACCACTACCTGTCCGGAATGATATAACAGTTCTTTTTATTTTACCTTTTCGTTTGCTTTCACAGCCTGCTTATGCAGTCCGTGTCGGAGCTGTGGTCTGAGATACAGCTGCCTGCGCTGCCGGCGTCTGTGGTGCTGCCGCCTGAGTCATCACTTTTTGTCCCTGAGCCGGTGCTTCTTCATTCATAAAGCATTGTCCGTGGAATACTGCATTTTCATCGATAATCAGTTTTTTGGTATGCAGATTTCCGTTTACCTTGCCCGTAGCGGAAATAATAATCTTTTCCTTTGCATGCAAATCGCCCTCTACCTGACCGCCGACCATAATGGTTGCCGCTGTCACATTTCCTACAACCTTTCCTGTTACACCAAGTATCAGCACCTCATCGATTTTAACATCACCCTTAATCAGACCGTCTACTCTTGTAGTTTCCTTTGCATGAAGAGTCCCTTCAAATACCGCATCCGGTCCAATAATACTTTTAATTTTCACATTTGTTGATTCGTTGTTATCCTTTTTCCCCAACATTATCTCTCCTCCTAGCCGTATACCTCTAACAGATCCAACGGATCTATCAATGCACCATCCTTTGTCAACTGATACCCCAATTTTTCATCCGCAGATTGCAATTCATACAATGCTGCTCCGTTTGCAATCTCATCACCCTCGGAAACAAGCGGCTCAGAAGCCACTCTATAAATTGAATGATAACCGTTTCCATGATCAATTGTTACACGATAGCCATATGCTTCATCTGCCTCTACCGAAGCAACAATTCCGCTTCCTGTAGCTATCACCTTTACTCCCTCGGATGCGGAGAATACAACAATAGGTTCTGCTTCTGCTACGGTTTCGTCAGCTTCATCTCCCTCAGTATCCTCTGCTTCCTCTGTGTTCATCGCGGTTTCTGAACTCTCCAATATCACTGCCGGTCCCGCAAGCGGAAAACCCTTCGGAAGCTTCTTTTCTTCCTCTTCTTTTTCCTGCGCTACCTTTGTTTCTTCATCTTGTGCTACTTTCTCACTTAAAATAGCCACTTTATCGGAAAGTTCTGAATTTTCTGTCAAAAGCTCCTGATTTTTCTGCGTCAGCTCATCCACCTTGTCTTTTAACAAATTATCCTCTGCCTGCACCTCTCGCAGCGCACTGCTGTGATGCAAAGCTACTCCAACAGAGCCTATCAGCACCACTGCAACGATACACAGAAACGCTGTTATGAGTTTTTGTTCCAAGCAAAATGGATGAATTCTTCCGTCAGGTGAATCAGAAACTACCATTACCGTATAATTTATTCTTTTTTTACGTTTTCCGGGTTCCATTCGTTTTCACCTCCGTACGCTCGATTTTAGCATATATTTCCTGTTTTGTAAAATTCAACTTCGGAATCTCTGAACATTTTAATTTTTCATAAAGTTTTCTTCTCCCGACTTTACTTTTTTCTGCACATATGCTATCCTAAATTTGTTGTAAAACAACAATTATATTTTGGAGGTATCTGTAATGAACAAAGGTACAGTAAAATGGTTCAACAACCAAAAAGGTTACGGTTTCATTTCTGATGAACAGGGAAATGATGTATTCGTACACTACTCTGGATTAAACATGGAAGGTTTCAAATCCCTTGAAGAAGGTGCTTCTGTAGAATTCGACGTAGTAAACGGACAAAAAGGTCCTCAGGCAGTAAACGTAACTAAGTTATAAGATTTTCTTATAACGCTCTATAATCAGTTTTTCGATGTGCCTTTTCTTATATAAATTCATTTTATTTTAGAAATAAGCAGTATTGTTTTAACGGATTATGAGAAGAACCAGTCTATCCGACTGGTTCTTTTTTTCCTAATAGATTTATCTCATTTTTTAACATCATTACACAAGTGAAAGGAGCAAAGTTATGAAAAAAAAGTTATTTTTTTGTTTTTTAACAGCTGCATGCCTGTTATCTGCCTGCGGTCAGAAGTCTGCTCCGCCGGCAATTACTCCTACAGATACAGAGCAGGAGGCAAGCACCTCTGCAGCTACCGATGATATAGCCGATGCTGCTGCACAGACTGCAGACAACACCGATGATGCAAGCAGCGATAATTCAAATGCCGCCTCACAGTCCGAGCTGTCAGACGAATCCATCGGTCCGGTCAGCTTTATGCCAAATGAAAAAGGCTATTCCATGGTTTATGGTGATAATGTACTGCATGCCTATTTCATGCGTCAAAATGTAATCCCCGGAACCGGGAAAATGACCATCAAAAGGCTCTCTGACAATTCCGTAGTGGAAACCATCAATCTACAGGATGAAGCAAGCTGTACAATCAGCGAACAGGATTCCATGTTTCATCTGCTCGGTTGGGAAAGCGGTACGCACCTGATCATCCAATTAAAGGATATCCCCGTTAGCGGTGAAGCATATTATGTAAATCTGGAAGAGGGTGCATTTACCTCTCAGGATAAAACCATTCTCTCCAAAGCCGTTACCGACAATACCACCTGGAGCTACGGTATCGCAGACTACGGTATCCTTCCTGAAGTGCCAAACGGCTCTGATGTATATGTAGGCGACGAGTTCTCAGCTACCATCCTCATCAAGCAGCCGGCAGCCTATGCTAAAATAGAAAACTTCGATGAGAACAGAGTTCGCTTTAACGAAAAAGAATTTGAAAAAGACGGCAATCTGGAAATCCGTATTTACCAAATCGGAGAGGATCCCTTTAACGTCACCTTCTATGACAAGGACGATAATCCGTTAGGAAGCATCCGCATGTGCTATACAGCATCCATGCCACCGGAGCCGGAAGAAGAGCTTCCGCAAAAGACAATTACCAACCTGTAATTGTACACAGCTCTTAGCCATTTATTTCTTTTAAAATACGGTTCAGTTCCATAGAACCACCGAACAAATCCAGGGCACTGCCAATCGTTACATCGATTCGGCCGTGTCCTTCTTTTTTCAAAAGCTTCAAATCCTCATAACTGTGGACACCTCCGGCATAGGTTACCGGAATTTTATCAAAGCTTCCCAACAGCTTGACAAGCGGTATTTCCACACCGTCTGCCTTTCCCTCCACATCAACGGCATGAATCAAAAATTCGCTGCAGTAATCCGCAAAAAAATTCATGGTTTTTTCATCCAGAACAACATCCGTATAGTTCTGCCACCTGTCGGTAACAATATAATAGCTATCATCCTTCTTACGACAGCTCAAATCCAAAACCAAATGCTCTTTTCCGACTTCACGGCGTAGCTGCTCCAAATGCTCATACCGAATTTTTCCGTCACGGAATACATAGGAGGTCACAATCACATGAGAGGCTCCTGCATCCAAATATTGCGCTGCATTTTCTGCACATATCCCACCGCCGATTTGCAGCCCCTGCGGATATGCACGAAGAGCCATAAGCCCCTGATTTTTTGTTTCCTCAAAATATGGACTGTCTTCTTTATTTAATAAAATCACATGTCCTCCACGGATTTTCTTTTCTTCATAAAAACGGGCATACCATGCTGCATCCTGCTGCGATGTAAAATTTTCTTTCGCAAAATCTCCTTCGTCACGCAGGCTGGAGCCGACTATCTGTTTTACTTTACCGTTATGAATATCAATACATGGTCTGAATTTCATCCTTATCTCCTGTTTTTCTTTATTTTTTTGCTTTATCTATTTTACCCCAGTTCTATTCTACATACAAATCATTTTCACCATTTCTCTTTTGTTTTTGTATAATTTATTTCTTTTCGAACATACTAGCAAGGAAAGCATCTGACAGATTTATCTGCAGACCGTTTACTTTCACAGCGAAAAAGAAAAGGAGCGAATTTATGAGAAAGTATGCAAAAATCCTGTCGTTCTCATTTGTTCTCATTATGCTTTGTGCAGTCCTTACTGCTTGTGGCGGTAATAAGAATAATCAGGACAATCAGACGACAGAGAACACAACAGAAACAACCGATACTACAACCGGAAATGATACGACAGCAGACGATGCTGCCACAACCGACAACACAGCTGCTGATGATACGACAGACGCAGCAATCGGAGCCGATAACTCCGACCCGATTGACGATACAACAGACAATGCCCTTGCAACAGACGATAATGTAACAAACAATGCTGATGATACAACAAACAACGTAGACGGTGGCAACGAAACAGTCGTTGAGGATGCCGGTAATGCGGTAGGAAATGTCGTAGATGATATGGCAGATGGTGTATCCGATGCTGCTCAGGGTGTAGCGGATGTAACCGATGAAGTAATGGGCAACGGACAGAATAATTAACGCAATACA
>JAZNIP010000369.1:0-2802 GCA_045577575.1 Lachnospiraceae bacterium
TGTCTTCCTAAGACCGCTTGGCCTCCGACTTGACACAAAAATAGAAGACGCTTATGGCTGTACTGCAGAAGATATTACAAAGGACTATTATGGGTGGGAGCTTTTGTTGGTGTAGTGATGACATGCAATTGTTTTATTTTGTATCATTGTTCTACCTTTGAGGAAAAGTATCAGATAAATGATGGAGAATATAAAATATCAGAGCTGGCAGCGGTGCGTGATCATGTGGTGCGAAAAGCAAATGCGCTTGCGAAAGAGATGGAGCGCGATGAAGCGGGAAATATCATATATAATGCCAATATGGCATCGCAGGCAGGTGAGGATATGAAACGCTTAAGTGTAAGAGGCTTTGAGCAGCTTGCAGGCTATTATCCCCCACCGAAGGGTATCATGGCATCTGAATTTTTGAGTCAGCAGTATATGCAGGGATATTATTTCCCATTTTCTATGGAAGCAAATTATAATGATGTGATGTATATTACTAATAAGCCGGTTACGATGTGTCATGAGTTGGCACATTTGAAGGGATTTATTTATGAGGATGAGGCTAATTTTATAAGCTATCTGGCATGCATTCATTCAGAGGATAAGCTTTTTCAGTATAGCGGATATTTGAGTGTGCTCAACTATTTGGATAAAGCATATTATGATGCGGTAGACGGAGATAAGGAATTGTGTGCTTTCCATGAAAAGATTTCTGCTCAGGTTAAGCGGGATAATGTTTTTCTGACACAGGATAGCTGGGAAAAGGTTGAGAAAAAAGCGGTAATCAGTACAGCTACTGCTAAAAAAGTCAGTCACGTTTTATTAGATACCAGTCAGAAGGTAAATGGAGTAGAGGACGGAATCGCCAGCTACAACAGAGTGGTGGGACTTTTATTGGATTATTATGATGGTGTATTGTATCGTGTAGAGGTAAAGGAAACCGGAAAAGATGCGGACGGTCTGTTACTTCCTGTGGAAACTTAAGGGACGCTTTCTTGACGAAAGAAAGGGGGAGTGTTACACTAGAAAAGTATGAATTATGAATGGAAAACGGGAGGAAATATTTTATGATAGGCGATAAAAAAGTGCTTTTCAGCGGTATGCAGGCGACAGGTTCCCTGACACTCGGCAATTATCTGGGAGCATTAAAAAACTGGGTGACATTAAGTGATGAGTATGAATGCTTTTATTCGGTTGTGGACATGCATTCCATTACAGTCAGACAGGACCCGGCAGAGCTGAGGAAGCGTGCAAGAAGCCTTCTTACCTTATATATTGCGGCAGGACTTGACCCGGAAAAAAACTGCATTTATTATCAATCCCATGTATCGGGACATGCAGAGCTTTCCTGGATTTTAAATTGTTTTACTTATATGGGCGAATTAAACCGTATGACACAGTTTAAGGATAAGTCCGCAAAGCACGCAGACAATATCAATGCAGGACTTTATACATATCCGGTACTGATGGCAGCGGATATTCTGCTGTATCAGGCAGATGTCGTTCCGGTTGGAAAAGACCAGTTGCAGCATCTGGAGCTGACAAGAGACATCGCACAGAGATTTAACAGTATTTATGGCGATGTATTTACAATGCCGGAGCCTTATATCGGTAAGGTTGGGGCGAAGATTATGAGTCTGCAGGATCCGGCAAAAAAGATGTCCAAGTCAGATGAAAATCCGAATGCAAGCATTTATTTAATGGATGACCCGGATACGATTATCCGTAAATTTAAACGTGCGGTAACCGATTCGGAAGCAATGATTGCTTATCGTGAAGAGCAGCCGGGTATCCGCAATCTGATTGATATTTACTGTGCATGTACCGGAAAAACACCGGAAGAAACGGTAAAAGAATTCGATGGCAAAGGCTACGGAGAATTCAAGCTGGCAGTAGGCGAGTCTGTTGTAGATGTCCTCAAGCCATTACAGGACAGAGTAGCAGAGCTTTCTAAGGATAAAGCCTACATTGACAGTGTAATTAAAAACAATGCAGAAAAAGCAAATTATTATGCAACCAAGACACTTCGTAAGGTGCAGAAAAAAGTAGGATTCCCAGAAAGAATCCGATAGAAAAAAGAATGTTTTTTCTAAAATAACTTGTAAGTGTTTTGGAAATTGCATATAATGTAATTAGAAACAGAGATGTTTCGCTTCATCAATGATGAGTCCTGTGACGGTTCTGACAGGACGGTAAAATAAAAATTGACCGAATGATGAAGAGTTTTGAAACGGGAGGATTGATATCCTCTCGTTTTTTCTAGGAGAATATTATGAAATTACCGGAAAATGATTATCAAATTTTAAGACTTTCGGATAAATTTTATACAGTGTATTGTAATCAGCCTTACAAAGAGATAATGCAAAAGAGAGGACGGGCTTATAATTGCCTCTTGTTTCAGACACATTATGATTACTTTATCTGTGTCCCGTATAGAACGGAAATTACACATAACTATGCATATCGTTTTAAGAAATCAATCCGTTCGAGAAATCACAAATCCGGTTTGGATTATAGTAAAATAATTATTGTGCGTGATACTACATATATGGAAAGTGAAAATGCATTTGTTGATAAAGATGAATTTAATGAAACAATGATTAATTTAGAAAAAATAAAAAAACAGGCATTGATATTTGTAGAAGATTATGTAAAACACATCGAAGGAAAGAAAAAATTACATCCCTCCGAATTTAAAAGACGGTATCAATTTTCAACGTTACAGTATTTTCATGGTGAGTTGGGAATAGAAAAATAGAAATTTAGATTAGTAACTTGAGTAGAGCCGGGCACATTACAATTTCTTCCAAACTCACT
>JAZNIP010000370.1:0-2730 GCA_045577575.1 Lachnospiraceae bacterium
TACCGTACATTTACCGTCCGTATTATAAGTGTGACGATTGGTAGCCGGAATGGATGATGTATAGTAGTAGCCACAGGAGGTACAGGTATATTGTCTTGTACCGGTACGGGCACAGGTAGGATCGGTTACGATGGTAATATCCCATGTATGTACATGTGGTTCCGGTGTTTTGGCAATAATCTCCGTTTCGGAAATCTCACCACAGCGTGTACAGTATTTTACGCGTTCGCCCTCCTCGGTAGAGGTTGCTTTTTTCGTAATGGTCCAATTTCCTGACAGATGACCGAGTGCGGCAGGCGCTGCTTCCGTAGAATAAGCACCACAGAGAGTACAGGTATTTACGGTAGTACCTGCGGAAGTACAGGTGGCATTTGTCACTACTCTGGAATCAAACTGATGGCTGCAGGTGGTACTGCCTCCGACTACACTTCCTCCGGTAGAACCGATTGTCCCGCCTATGGAACCGTTTGCTCCGCCTGTTACAGTCGTTGCATCCGTGGATTTTGTCTGGGTTTCTCCGCAGTCCTTACAGGTTCTTGTTTTTACACCCTTGCTTGTAGCAGTAGCAGCGGTAGTTACTTCCCACTTGCCCCAGTCATGCTCGTAATAAAGAGCTTCGGAAGAAATGACAGCATCGCAGAGATTACAAATAGTTTCGATAGTACCCGGATTACTGCAAGTTCCTTCCGTGCGGACAGTTCGCCGACTTGGATGATTGGTAGCGGCAATCTTGGTTTCAAAGGTGCTGCCGCAAATGGTACAGGTGTAGGTCTTTTCGCCTTTTTCTGTACAGGTGGCTTCTTCTGTTATTTCATATGTATAGGAATGCGTATGGTCACTTGTACTCTTTTTGTCGTTTTTGTTTGTAGTGGAAGAGGATGCCAACATCGGAACGGTCTCTTCTTCCAACACTCTGCCACATACAATACAGGCTTTCTGTCTGAGTCCTGTCTGAGAATCGGTGGCGGCTCTTATCGTAACCCATTGACCGGGAGTGTGATCCTTTACCTCGATCGCATCCACATAAGTATCGCCACAATAGCAGGTGTATTTGACTTCGCCCGGCTCGGTACAGGTGGATGGCTTCATAACCGTACTTTTATAAGTGTGCTCGTGTCCCTCAATATAGGAAATCTGATTGCTTTCGGATTCGGAATCCTGCGTTTCGTCAGTCTCTTCGGTTTCTGCTTCCTCATCGGAGTCATCCGGCGGAGCCTTTTCGCTGTCGGCTTGTTCTGTATCTGTTTCGACTACAGCTACTGCCGATTCCTCGTCCTCCGGTTTTACCGTGTTATAGTAAAGAATGACGCCTGTCGTGACAACAGCAATAATGCCGAGGGCAATCAGGACACTTTGTATTCCTCTTAGTATTGTACCCATAATTATTACTCTCCTTATCAATACTATTACACAATATTTCGGCAAAAATTGCAATAAATTAATGAAAAATTAAAAGAAAAAGAATTGCAGGGGAGAAAAAAAGAGGATAAAATCAGATATTATGAAATATGTAAGATTATTTATTAAGAAGTTATTGCGTTATTTGTTGAAGCCGCTTTCCTTTTTGCCGGCTATTTTTATGATGTGCCTGATTTTTTCTTTTTCTGCACAGGATGGAATGCAGTCTGCGCAGCTCAGTAGAAAAATCAGTCATAAAATTGTTTCGGTAGCGGATGAGATGCTAGATAAGGAGTGGGATGAACAGCAGATGGCGGCACAGGCGGAGCGAATTCACTACTATGTGAGAAAGATGGCACATGTACTGGAGTATTTTGTGCTTGCGGTGACGGTAGCATTTCCGCTATATGTTTACCGGATAAGGGGTATCGGGCTTGTATTTGTAGCAGGAGTGTTCTGTGTGGGCTTTGCGGGACTGGATGAGTATCATCAGTCCTTTGTGGCAGGAAGAGGACCGTCCGTCCGTGACGTGGCAATTGACAGCATCGGTATACTGCCGGGCATACTGCTTGTACGGATTGTGGGCTTTATTGGCAGAAAGACGATATTCAGACCGCTTGCATTGGACAAAGGAGGAAAATAATAAATGCAGAAAGAGGATATTCGCATCAGACATGTGATTGTACATATATTGGACTCAACAGTGGGGCTTCCGGTGCTGTCAGACAGTGAAATCGAGTTCGGCTCGGACTTTGCGGATTTTTTGCGGGAGCATATCCATCGTATTGTATCAGGTGATGACAGTAAGGATTGTGAATTTTATAAGGAACAGTCCGAAATTTATCAGATGCTGACAGAGTATGCGGATGATAAATTTGTGGATATGAGCAAGCAGACGGCGGAGCTTTTGTACGGAATAATGAACAGTAATATCGAGATTCCGCCGGCGGATTTGGTTGTTGTGCGTTTTAAAGCGGGTGAGGACGAGTTCCTTGCATTTTTAAAAATGAATTTTAAAACATCCTATACTCACAGAACCTTGTCGGGCGAGGAGGGCAATTATAACGAAATTATTCGTTATAAGGCGACACTTCCGGCACAGTCACAGAGGCTGCAGGAAGCAGCAGTCATTGATTTGCAGAGCTTTGCGGTGCGTCTGATTGAGAAAAAATATGAGGTAAACGGAGAAAAAACAAATTATTTTTCCTATTTGTTTTTGAAATGCAGCAGCCATTTATCCCACAAATCCAAGTTGGCAATCGTTACCAAGGCGGTTGAGAATATTCAGAAGAAAAATTACGAAGAATATGAACAGTATGAGGAGCATATGCG
>JAZNIP010000371.1:0-12003 GCA_045577575.1 Lachnospiraceae bacterium
CGCTTGGCCTCCGACTTGGATATGATAAAGCAAGCTTTATTTATGGTGGCTTTTAGAACTGTGAGAGATGATATTTTTTAGATTGAAGGAAGTTAAAATAATAGAGGCTATAAAAAATTATGACATACAAAAGATGGTTGAGATTAACAGCGGTACTGATTATTAGCGGGCTGCTTGGGATTGCTGCGCTTGTAATCACGGTAGATCCTTTTTTTCATTATCATGCTCCGATAGAAGGGTTTCCGTACCAGATAGATAATCAGCTCAGTCAGAATCCGGGCATGGCAAAGCATATGGAATATGACAGTGTGATGCTCGGCTCTTCCATGACAGTTAATTTTGAAAGTGACTGGTTTGCGGAGGATATGGGGCTTGATTTGATAAAGCTTTGCTATAACGGAGCCTATCCGAAGGATATTCGTAACATTGTGGAACAGATGGATGACAGAGGCAAGTGTCCGGAGCGTATATTTATAGGTGTAGATTTGGCATCTTATACGGGAGGAACGGAAGAAACGAAGTATCCGGTTCCGGAGCACTTTTACAATAAAAATTTGTTGGATGATGTAAATTATTGGTATAATAAAGGGGTATTGCTCGATTATATTGTAAAGCCTATTGTGGAAAATGAGCCAACCAATCTCAGTAGTGTTTATTCCTCAGAGGCAGTTCTGAAAGATTGCTACAGCAAAGAATATGTATTATCACATTATCAGATTCCGGAGAAAAATGATGCATATTTTCCGGAGGATATGTTTATTGAGGATTTGGAGAATAATCTGCAGGCAAATATTCTGCCGGTGATTGAGGGACATCCGGATACAAAATTTACACTGTTTTTTCCGCCGTACAGCATTCTTTATTGGTATGAATATGTACAGAATAATCAAATGGATGCAGTGATGTATGAATATTGTTATTTTGTGGAGAGACTGTTGATGTATGAAAATGTGGAGTTGTTTTTCTTTCCGGCAGAGAAAGAGATTGTGACAAATCTGGATTTATATGCGGATGCAGGTCATTATAAACAGGATATTAACCGCTATATGACAAGCTGTTTTGCGGACGGAACAAATAAAATTACAGCTGAGAATTATAAAGAAAAGCTGTCTGAGTTAAAGAAAATCATTGACAGCTATGATTATGAGGCTCTTTTTAACGGATGATGTACAAACGGAAAAAGATATTGTTTTGGAGGAAATGAAATGTGGATACATTTAGGACTGCTTGCAGTCTGTACATGGATTCTCCCCTTTTGTATGGGACTGTTGCCGGTTCATTTTATGAAGGAGGAGCATAAATCTTTGGGGATGGCATGGATATGCGGGTGGATGGTGATGTTCGCAGTATTTCAGCTTGTATCGATCCCCTTTATTGTAAATGAAGCTGCATTTACGCTTGTAGTAAAATGCTATACGATAGTAATCGGTATTTTGGCAATTGTTTGTCTGATTGCAGGAAGAGGTGCTGCTGCTTCCTCCTTCAAAAAGCTACGGGAAGCAAAGATTGAAAAGGGTCAGGCGATAATCATGGCGGCAGTACTGGTGTTGTTAGTATTTCAGCTTGTGTCGGCATTTTACATGCAGTATCTGGATGGGGATGATGCTTTTTATGTAGCAACCTCGCTGACAAGCCAGCATACGGATACGATGTATCGGTTTACTCCATATTACGGAGCGGACGGGGAACTGGATATTCGTCATGCCTTGTCACCGGTGCCGATATTTATGGCATGGCTGTCAGAGGTCAGCGGAATTCATGTGACGATAATCTGTCATAGTTATATCGGGATTCTTTTCCTTCTGCTTATGTATTTGATTTATATGGAAGTGGGAACACATTTATTCCCGTTACAGAAAAGAAACAAATGGCTGTTTCTTTTGTTTCTGAATATTTGGTATTTATTTGGAAATGTATCCATTTATGCGACAGAAAGCTTTGCCTATACAAGAACATGGCAGGGAAAAGCCATGTTTCCCAATTTGATGGTGCCACTACTGTTTTTGTGGCTGCTGTTTATGGCAAGAGATGAGATGGATATCGGAGAATGGGCGATGCTCTTTGTGTTGACCATTAGTACTGCATTTACTACAAGTACGGGAATTTTCAGTGTTCCGGTATTATTGTTTACTGCGGCTGCCATTATGGCGGTTGTGAAGAAAAGGGCGGTATTGCTTGCACAGGTGGGAGCATGCCTTGTGCCGAGTCTGTTTTTTGGAATGCTGTATTTGTTTTTAAAATAGTGTTTCGCCCAGAAAGACGGTAGGAGAGAAAGAAAAGCATGAGTGAAGTAATCAGGACAACGCTTTCTATTTATCAAAATTATGGCGGCGGCAGTATGATGACGGTATTTGTTATTGCGGCAGTGGTGTATTTATGGATTACGGAAGAAAAAAAAGAAATAAAAATTTCGATTGTATATTTAACGGCAGCAATCGGAGCCTTGTTTTTCTTCCCGTTGTTTGCATATTTAGCAATGAATTTCTTTTTGGATTCGCAGGTTTACTATCGTTTGCTCTGGCTTGTGCCGATGGGGATGGTAGTAGCGTATACTGCGGTAAAGGTTATCAGTCAGATGGAAGGAAAGCATAAAAGAGTGGTGACCGGCATTTTAATCGCATTCTTTATGATACAGAGCGGAAGTCTTGTTTACCGGAATCCAATGGTAACAAAAGCAGAAAATCGGTATCAGCTGCCGAAGTCTGTCATTGCGGTTGCGGATGTTATGAGAGTGGAGGAACGGGATGTAAAGGCGGTTGTCCCGGGAGAGATGCTGCAGTTTATTAGGCAGTATGATGCAAGTATTCATTTGGCATACGGAAGAGAGGCGCTTGTGGACGGTTGGAGTAATAATCCGTTATATGAGTCTATGGAGAAACGGCCGGTGCATTCGTTTGAGCTGACAGATTATGCGAGACAACAGGGAGTTGAGTATATTGTTTTACGGGCAGGAACACCGATTGTCGGAAGCAAGCCGATTGAGGACTATCAATTTTCTTATTTAACAACGATAGAAAATTATGATATTTATATTAATGATGTAGTACCATATGCAGAGGCAAAAAAAGAAGAATATGCTTCTACGATTGATCCGAACAGGGAAGATAATTATATGCAGACGGTACCGCTTAGTGACGGAAAAATATTTGTGGAGAATGAATAGAGAATTACAGGCAAATACAGGAGGAAGTAAAATGAAGGCTTTTGATAAGAGTAAGACATACCTGATAACCGGAGGAGCCGGCTTTATCGGATTTCATCTGTCAAAAAAATTGTTGGAGCAGGGAGCAAAAGTTATCGGCTTTGACAATATGAATGACTATTATGAGGTATCATTGAAGGAAGCGCGATTGGCAATTTTGGAGAAATATTCAGGCTACACCTTTGTAAAGGGTGATTTGGGAGATAAAAGTGAAGTGTTTTCCGTATTTGAGACCTATGCTCCGCAGATTATCGTCAATTTGGGAGCGCAGGCGGGTGTGCGATACAGTATCGACAATCCGGATGCCTATGTATCATCTAATCTGGTAGGTTTTTTTAATATTCTGGAGGCTTGCCGTCGTTTCGGAACGGAGCACCTGGTATTTGCTTCCTCCAGCTCGGTGTATGGAGGTAACGAAAAGGTACCGTTTTCCACGGATGATAAGGTGGATGGACCGGTGAGTCTGTATGCCGCAACCAAAAAATCCAACGAGCTGATGGCTCATGCATACAGCAAGCTGTACGGATATCCGGTGACCGGTCTGAGGTTTTTTACCGTGTATGGACCGATGGGAAGACCGGATATGGCATATTTCAAATTTGCAAAAAAAATCGTAAACGGAGAGCCGATTCAGATTTATAATAACGGCGATATGCTCCGTGACTTCACATATATTGATGAT
Source organism: Lachnospiraceae bacterium (assembly GCA_045577575.1). Taxonomy (GTDB): domain Bacteria; phylum Bacillota; class Clostridia; order Lachnospirales; family Lachnospiraceae; genus VSOB01. Next base: position 3,885 of record JAZNIP010000371.1, read on the forward strand.
ATTGTGACCGGTATTTACAACATTTTATGTAATCCTCCGTCGGAAAATGAAAAGGGAGTTGCTTATAAGGTATACAATATCGGTAATAACAAGCCGGTGAAGCTGATGGATTTTATTATGACTTTGGAAAAATGTCTAGGAAAAGAAGCGGTGAAGGAATATTATCCGATGCAACCGGGAGATGTGTATCAGACTTATGCAGATGTCTCTGAGCTGATGAATGATTTTGGATTTAAGCCGGATACATCCATTGAGGAGGGACTGACCGCATTTGTGGAATGGTTTAAAGAGTACTATCGTGTATAAAGGACGGTTATATGAATCGTAATGGAGCAAGATGGCTAATCGCACTTTTTTCGGTATTACTTTTGCTGACAGGACTTTTTCTGTTTGGAGAAAGGCTGGCAGGAAGTATAAAACTGACGGAAGATCGTCGATGGGAAGAGAAAGAGGGGCAGATATACGCAACGGTTTCTTTTGATTCCTATAGGCGGGAGACGGTGAGCCTTTGGTGGAGTGAAGAGGAAACTAAATATTATCTGTTTTTGCCTGCATTTTGGGAAGACGGACAGTCGCTACGGCTTAAGGCGACAGCAGGAGAGACGCTGAGCCTGGATGGCAACAGGCTGCCCACATCAGGAAAAACAGGGGAGCTGAAACAGGGAGTTCATACGCTTGCCATAGACGGGAAAGAATACCCTTTGGAAATTATGGCTTCGAAAAACATTCCGGCGGTTTTTATTGATATGGAAAATGAAAAACAAGAGGCCTTGTATCAGACACCGTACGCGGAACAGGTGGGAGCAGATGTGCTTGTGGTAAAGGCGGACGGTAGCGTAGAGACGGAAGGCAGTATGGAAGGCTTTCGCGTACGCGGTAATACATCGGCGGACTGGATAAAGAAACCATATCAAATAACGATGAGTCAGGCGACGGATTTCTGCGGTATGGGAAGTGCGCTGAAATGGAATTTGCTCAGTAACTGGTCGGATAAGACGCTTTTGCGAAATACGATTGCATATGAAATGGCAAAAGAGGCACAAATACCGTATTCTCCGGAAAGCTGTCCGGTTGATCTCTATATAAATGGTGAATATCAGGGGAATTATCAGCTTTGTGAAAAAATTGAAATCGGTACGAACCGGGTGGATATTGTAAATCTGGAGGATTATACTGCATATGAGCCTACTGAGGAGGAGCTGGATGTGGCAGCACGGAAAGAGCTTGCTAAGGAAGATCCGGCGGCAGCGGGGATTGTAGAACTGGAGAACGGGGTATCCTATCGTGGCTATAAAACACAGCTTGCAACAGAGGATATCAGCGGAGGATATCTGCTTGAAATAGAAAGACCGTCCCGTATTTATGAAAGCCCGAGTTTTTTTGTTACGGCAAAGGGACAGCCTGTGACAGTGAAACGACCCAAATATGCAGATGAATCACAGGTAGTTTATATTGCGGGTGTTTGGCAGTCCTTTGAGGATGCGCTTTATGCGGAGGATGGTAAAAATCCGGGGACCGGGCTGCATTATACGGAATACATCAATCAGGAAAGCTTTGTAAAAAAATATCTGGTAGAGGAAATCGTAAGGAACTATGATGCGTCTTCCACGAGTCAGTATTTTTATAAAGATATAGACAGTAATGACGGACGTATTTGTGCGGGACCGGTATGGGACTATGATATGAGTCTGGGAAATCCCAAAATGAATCCGACGACAAATCAGAACTATATCAGCAGCGTCAGTCCTTATGGACTGTTTGCGGCTTTGCCGATGGACGAATTTACGCTTTGGTATCATCTTTATGAAAAGGAAGATTTCCGACAGGAAGTTGTGCGGAGCTATGAACAGGACTTTTTGCCATATCTGCATATGCTGAATGACGGAAAAGTGGATAAGATGGCAGAGCAGATTATGGCAAGTGCACTGATGGACGGAGTTCGTTGGGGAAACGGCAGTAATCAGAGCTCGTCAGAGAGAGTTGAAAGCTATCGTAAGCATGTGAATACATTAAAGGAATTTATCCGTACCAGAGAGCATTATCTGACGGGCTTTTGGATAGAAGGAAGAGAGTCCAGAAAGGTATATCTGAATGGTGGAAATGCCGATATGTATATTTCCTATGTGGAGGGACTGGTCGGCGATGTATTGGAGGAACCTCTGGCTCCGGTGATGGAGGGACACACCTTTGTCAGATGGTTGAACGGCTATACAAAGGAACCGTATGATTTTACAAAGCCGTATGACGGAAGTGATTTGTTTTTTGTGGCAGAATACAAATGTGATGCAGACGGAAGTACGTTGATTGCAGGAGAATAAAGAAAAGGAAATCGTGTAAGCTATGATTGGTTTGTTGACAGTGCTTTGCCTGCTTGTGTGGGCGTATATAATCGCAAAGAGAAGCCCGGGGATTTATGCAGAGAAGCTGGCTGCTTTTACAGTGTGCGGTTTTTTCTTTCTGTATATGATTGTGAGCGCGGGATTTTTCTGGGTGGACTGTTTTAGCTTTGAGGGAGCTTTGGCGGTTTGCTTGGGAGTGGAAGCAGTACTTGCGGTTTATTATACAGTGAGCAGATCAAAAATGACGGGTGTGTCATTTTGGAAACACCTGTTGCCGGTGGTTTCCTTTGACTGTAAAAGGTATTGGATTCCGGTGGTGATTGCGCTGGTTGCATTGCCGTTTACCTGGAATAAATTCGAGCTGTACAGCATGGGACAGGATCAGGGAACTTATCAGGTAAAGGCACTTGCCTTGATGGAATATGATACGCACAACTATATTGAGATGGAGGAGTTTACCAAACTGGAAACTCCGGAAGAAAAGCAGAAGTATCTGGATTTTGTATACGGTCAGAATAATTTATATCTGCCACGCGTTATTGAGGAAACAAAAACAGATGCATCCGAGTTTACCAATATTGTAGGAACAATACACGGATTGCCGACCTATTCGGCATTGCTCGCGTTATGGGGCAAGCTGTTTGGTTATGAAGACATGATAGGGGTGCAGACGGTTTTGTATCTGACGCTCATATTCATAACTTATTTTATCTGTGAAAATTTACGGCTGAAAAAGCTGAGTGCTGTCTTTGTAACTTTGATGACAGCAGCGAGTCCGATTGTTCTTTGGCTGTCCAAATCATCTCTGACAGAAATCGGAATTACACTTATTATATGTGTGTTCTTGTATTTTCTGACAGGAGAAGAACCGAGCCACATGTGCATGCTGCCGATTATTGTGTTTGCGTTTTTCCATATCAGTCTGTATGCATTTATGCCGATTATTTTGATTGTGCTTGCTGTCATGTATCTGGCGAGAAGAGACAGAGGATATCTGTCAGCCATTGCAGGCAGTACGATAGGCTATGCGATTGGAGCGATTTGGGCATTCGACATTGCGCCGTACTATTCTTATGGTAATTACAGTGAATTGGGCAGAATTACGGGCGGACTGCTTGGGGAGAAAGTATTGATTCCGCTGATTGTGAGTATCGGTGCGTTGGTTACCTTGTTTTGTGCTTTGCTTCGTCGTGAAAAGGCTGAGAAAAGGCTGTTTGCATGGATGGAAAAAGTGTCAGCAAAAAAGCAGGGGCTATTAAAGGCGGCATATCTGCTGATTCGGCTATTTCTTGTGCTGTCGGTTGCTTTTTTTGTATACAAAGGGATTATACAAGGGGAGACAACAACTGCCTGTGAATATTTGCAAATCAGTACTTATATTTATATGTCGGGTATTTTGTTGATACCTCTTATTTATATTGCATTATTTTGTAAGCCGCAGAAGCTTTTGAAAAATGAGATTTATGTAAATTTAGTGTTGCTGTTTTTATACTGTGTTGTAATGTATTCAATGGTAATGCGTGTAAAAATATTGTTTTATTATTATTTTGCCAGATATGCGGCACTTTTCCTTCCGGTGATTTTCCTGATAGGAGCAATTCTATTGGAACAGATGAACAGAAAGCTGGCAGTTATATTGGCTGCGGTGATGTTTCTTACTTTTGTACCGTATGATAAAGGGCTTGCGCTGCAGAAGGATCATAGCCGTTGTGAATGGGAATTTTTGGGAGATGTCTGTGAGTATATAGGAGCAGAAGATGCATTTGTGGTAGGACCGGATGAGCAGCAGATTGTTTTTATTTTTCCGGTAAAGCTGTTGACGGGCTGTGATGTATACTATGCGGATGAGCAATTGGATGAACAGCTTTCGGGACTTGCACAGAAGTATGAACATGTGTATTATATGGATTATGATACTGTATTTGAGGATGCTTATGGGACAAGTCATGCTCTGCAGGATATGCAGGTGTCTAAGGTATATACAAACTGGAATCATCTAAGCTATCTGGATTATTTTAACATTACCAATCCGTTTACGCCGATTCCGTTAAATTATGTAGAATATCGATTGAAATTGTCTCTCTATGAGATTGGAAAAGAGGTAGCAGAATGAAGCTGATTATACAGATACCCTGTCTGAATGAGGCGGAAACATTGGAAATTGCGTTGAATGATCTTCCGAGACAGATTGACGGCATTGATACGATAGAATATTTGATTATTAATGACGGAAGCAGTGATAATACCGTAGAAGTAGCAAGAAACTGGGGGGTTCACTATATTGTCAGCTTCCCGAAGAATCGTGGACTTGCAAGAGGGTTTATGGCAGGTCTGGATGCATGTCTGAAAAATGGCGCAGATATTATTGTGAATACCGATGCAGATAATCAATACTGCGGAGAAGATATTGAAAAGCTGATAAGACCGATATTAGACGGAAAGGCAGAGGTAGTTATCGGAGAAAGGCCAATTGATGAAACAGAGCATTTTTCACCGTTAAAAAAGAAACTGCAGCATCTGGGAAGCTATGTGGTACGAAAAGCATCTGCTACAGATATTCCGGATGCACCGAGCGGATTTCGGGCGTTTAGCAGAGATGCAGCAATGCGTATGAATGTTATTAATGAATATACTTATACATTGGAAACAATTGTGCAGGCAGGTCGCAATAGAATGGCAATTACATCAGTTCCTATTCGTACCAATCCGGAGCTGCGTTCCTCCAGATTGTTTCATAGTATGTTTGGATATGTGAAAAAGTCCATGTTGACCATTTTGCGGGCATTTATGATGTATCGTCCGCTATATTGTTTTACCATTGTTGCCCTGATTCCTTTTCTGATTGGACTGGGTATCGGTATTCGGTTCCTGTTTTACTTTTTTACAAGTGGAGGAGCCGGACATATACAATCGCTTATTTTGGCGTGTACTTTGATGATAATGGGATTTATGACCTTTGTAATCGGTTTGCAGGCAGATATAATTGCGGCAAACAGAAAGCTGTTGGAAGATATACAGTATCATGTGCGGAAAATCGAATATGAAAAAAAATAAGAACAGCAGCCTATGGCTGCTGTTCGCTGAATAAATGGGCTTTTGCAACATCTTGGATGCAATCGGCAAGTGCCGATGCATCTCCCATCGGAACATAATACACAGGAACCCTCCAATGGGATTCTAATTCACGTGTAGCCGGGTTGTCACCTAATATCATCGGTTTTTCCATAGCCTCATAAATATATGCTTTACCGGGAATGGTGCGCCATGCTTTTTGAATAGTGGCATGAAAATGACCGGCGAGACATAAATCTGCATCAGCAATTTCTTCTGCAAGCATTTTTTGCGAAAGCCAGTTGATGTAACGGATATGGTTTCCGGTTGGTCTGCTCATCGTATTTGGAATAGGACCGATGATTGTAAAACGAATATTTGATGACGTTTTCAGGCGGTCAATGGCTTCCAAGATAACAGGGAGACCTTGTAGCGGCAGGATAGAACCAAAATAGAGTACATGAAAGGTATCGGGGCATGTTTTAGGGGGACGAGGATAATATATGGAAGTATCTGCGTCCAAATAGATTGGCTCAATGAGCTCTTCCCTAATGCCGAATTCGTCTGAAAAATATTTGCCGTGTGCGTTTGTGTCACTGATAATTAGTGTAGCTCGTTTGATTGTCATACAATCCAACAAATGAAAAAAACGACCGAAAATACTTTTGGCAGAGAACTTTTGTCTGTCATTGACAAGAGTGTCATAAAATGAAATAAAAAAATCTTCTATAAGGATTTTTTTGTGAAACTTCCAGAAGAAAAGCGGGACAATCAATTGTGGTGCAAAACCGATAAATACAATGGAAAATGGTTTTGTCGGGGTAAAGAGAAGGCGGCTCCATACATGAAGAAGACGCTTGGGATAGGAGGAACTGTTACTGCCGATTATCCGAACGGAGGCTGCATGCTTTTTTAGTAATGTGATTTCCTGAGAATTACGGATGTAATCCAGATTTTTGGTGGTAATGAAAAGTAAGGATTTTCCGGTAATTTGCTGAATAAGAGAAGACATAAAAACCTCCTGAGTAAACTTTTTGATTGGTTAATCATATCATAAGAAATGGGAAGGGGCAATCCATTCCCGGAAATGGATGAAAATATGTATACAGGGATTATTCTTCACGTTTTAAATAAAATGATGTTTGTAATCGGCAGTTATTCCATGCATTTTTTCTTGGGAAGATATTTATCGGAACAGGAGTATGGTATCGTAGGTACGATAATTACGATTATAAATTTTGAGTATATTTTTTTTACCGATGGTGTGCGTCAGGGTATGTCAAAGGCGATATCCGTACTTCGGTATGATGAAAGACACTTGATAAAAACCGGAGTAGTGGTTCAGCTTGTAATGATAGGGATTTTCTTTACAGGGACATATTTAGGAGCTCCGATAATAGCGGGATTGCTCGGAGACAGTGCGCTGATTCCTTATATCAGAGGAGTTGCATGGCTTCTTCCGTTTACGGGAATTTATTCTCTTATGCTTGGAATTTTGAACGGACATAAAATATTTGCAGCAGAAGCAGGAATCGGAATGATTTATCCGATTTTGAAGCTGTCGGTAATTCCGCTTGTTTTGTTTGTGTTTGACGATGCAATTATCGGAACGGAAATGGGATTTTTGTTTGCCGGTATATTAACAATGCTGTTGTCTATTATGGCGGTAAAAAGAAATTCTACTTATTTTTTAAGAGCAGACGAGAAAATTATATTAAAAGAATACATGAAAACGACATGCAGTTATTTGCTGCTTTTTTGTGTTTCCACGATTATGATGAATCTTGATACATTAATTTTAAAAAGTGTATCGGGTGACAATGAATTGGTGGGATATTATACCGGTGTTGCGACATTTGCAAAGGTGCCGTATTTCCTGCTGACAGCATTTTATACGGTTGCGCTTCCGCTTATTACGAGGAACTATGTAGCAAAAGAGATGGAGCAGGCAAAAGTGGCAATAGCAGATTTGATGTCCGTGATTTTATGTCTGGTTATACCGGTGACTTTGGTTGTTTCAGCAGCATCCGGTCATATATTGACACTGTTTTACAGACCTTCTTATATTGCGGGGCAGAATGCGCTTTCTTTTCTGGTGTTTGCAATTTTCTGTCTCGGTATGACCCTTGTATTTACAATGATTCTTTCGGCAGCAGATAAAAAGAGATTTATTGTGTGGCTTTCGCTTGGCCTGCTGGTATGTGAGGGTGCTTTGTGTCCTGCTATGACGAGGTGGTTTTCGCTTACGGGAACGGCTGCGGCAACCTTGATTGCAGCAGGCATTGGGATGCTTGTTTCGGGAGCTGCCACAGGCAAAATTTTCGGCAACTTCTGGACAAAAAAACATACGCTGCTTCTTCTAATGAATATTGCAGCGTATGCGTTGTTGTTGTTTTTCTTCCGAAGCATCCGGCTGGAAAGCTTTTTCCTGCTTATTTTACTATGCGGTATAGGCTATCTGATTCCCGCAGGAATCGGGGTGGCTTTAACGGGAATGCTGAAAGGGCTTCTGTTAAAGCGCAGGCATTAACCGATAAATGCAGCGATTCGCTCTGCGATGGCTTTTCGACCGTTTTCGTTGAGATATTGCTTATTATCTTCGAGGTACTTTTGGTGATTGTCTTCCGTGATAGTACCGAAATAGTTGTCTATAAAGGAGACATTGGAATTTACGGCAATATTTTTGTAAGCAATCATATAGTCTGCCAGAGTTCCTTGTCCCATGTCAT
>JAZNIP010000372.1:0-5113 GCA_045577575.1 Lachnospiraceae bacterium
GATTGACTATGAGAAATGTACGGGCTGTGGTATCTGTAAAGAAAAGTGTCCGAAAAAAGTTATTGTATAAAAACTGTTATTGCAAGGTGGGTTACAGTAGAAAATGGTGTTCCTCAAGTCGTTTTTATGACATGAGGAACACTATTTTTTATTGATTTGATAGCTGGAAATCTTTTATTCGTATTTAAGCTATCGTTAAGAATGTTAGGTACTTTGGCGGATGCGGAGGATGTAACACAGTAAATAAAGTACCAGTAAATAAAGTACTTGCAGGTTTTAAGATTTAATAAAATAAAAAAAGTTGACAGATGTGTTTAGGTGCTATATACTTTGTAAAAGATGGAGGTGATTAACATAAATAACAAAAGAAAGTCACATATAAGCTATGCAATTTTATATTTAGCAGGTCAAATCAGTAATATAAATAATAAGGTGAGAACTTATGGAACAGATGCTCCTTTGCATGAAGCAGAAATTCATATGATAAAAGCGATTTCGAATGGGGCAGGCATTTCCGTAACAGAGCTGGCAGAAAAACTGGAGGTTACCAAAGGTGCTGTTTCTCAAATATTAAATCGTCTGAATAAAAAGGGAATGATTTTAAAATCGGCAGACCCCAAAAATCTTTCCAGACTTTCTTTGTCATTAACGGAAAAGGGGGAATGTGCCGGAAAGAATCATGCACTATTGCATGAGAAATTTGATGCATGCGTAGCATCGGCACTTGCCGGAGCCGATGAGAAGGAAAAGGAGTTTCTGCTGAAATTTTTAAATCGATTGAATGCAGAAATGGAAAAATTTGAAGAGGATGTAAGTTAAATTGTTTTTTTGCACAAGCGTATAGGTGCTAAACACATAGGAGAAAGGAAAAATATTATGAAAAATAAAAATAGTTTAATGAAAGGAAGCTTTTGGGGAGCATTTGTATTTTATTTTATAACGGCATTCGAATTTTTTTATATGGCAGGGCCGTTTGCCGCATATTTTTATTCGGCTTACGCGCCTGCCTTAAATTTCTTTCATGAAATACCGATGCTCTCATGGCTCAATCAATTTTTTTTGCCGCATGCGGTTCGGCAGACAAAATCGATGGTAGTCAATGCACATGAAATCGTAGGTGCTGTTTTGGCAATTGGCGGATTTACTGCTTTTTGCATTGGTGCATGTCAAATTTATTATCACAAATTGGCTAAGAAGGGGATTGTAACAGGGGGAATTTATAATTATATAAGGCATCCCCAGTATATCTCCTTTATGATTTGCAGCTTTGGAATGCTGCTTTTATGGCCACGCTATATCGTTGCGGTTACTTTTGTGACAATGATTTTTGCATACTATTTGTTGGCAAAATTAGAAGAAAAAGAGTGTAGTGAAAAATTCGGAGAAAGCTATATCGCATATAAAAATAAAACCAATATGTTTTTTCCTTTTGAGATAAAGCCGTTCTCAAATTGGCATTTGCCAAAGAAAAATAAGGCTGTAGTATTGTTAATTGTTTATTTGGTGTCTTTGTTATTTGTGCTTGGTGTGGCAAAGGGGCTTCATATCTTGTCAATTAACAGTTTATATTTATCCTATACAGAGAACAGTGTGGATATTGCTGTCTGTGAATTATCAGAAGAGCAAATTAATGACATTATGGAAATTGTGAAAAATGATAAACAGGTGGCTACTGTACTTTCTGATGTTGATGAGAATAGCGTTTATCTTAATTATATTTTGCCGTCGGAATGGTATGCTGCGGAAATACCGATGAACGGCGTTGAGGTAGGAAAAGGTCATTTGTCACCAGGTGATTATGATGAAACACTTTTTAAAGTCATTATTACGAAGGTGACAACAGGGGATGGAGAAACAGTACTTAATCCGTATTTATTAACAAATGTACATACAAGAGAACCCATTGCGGAAATACGGATTGATTTATCTGAAGGGAAGGTTATAGAAATACTGGATATGCCGGAAAATGTAAGATATAGCGGAATACCGGTAGCAATTTATTAAAAAACTCTTTTCAATTTCCATTTTATGTGCTACAATCTGTAACTGCGAATGAATTGCATTTGCAAATGAATGTGATTGAGAAATGAACAGAGGTGGCAGATATGCATTTACATGAAATTATACATCATACACTGATTGACAGTGTAAAGCTTGTTCCGTTTTTATTTTTAACCTATTTGATTATGGAATGGATGGAGCATAAAACAGGAGATGCGACAAGGAAGATTGTTGAAAAATCGGGCAAATTCGGTCCGCTTGTGGGAGCGGTGCTGGGAGCTTTTCCCCAGTGCGGTTTTTCGGCGGCAGGAAGCAGCCTTTACGCGGGACGGGTGATTACGCTTGGTACGTTATTTGCTATTTATCTTTCCACTTCAGATGAAATGCTGCCGATTATGCTTTCCGAGGCGGTTCCGTTTACAATAATAATAAAGATTCTTTTATTAAAAATTGTGATTGGCTTTATGATTGGCTTTGTGATTGATATGATTCTTAGAAGGCGCGGAAAAGAGGAGCATGAGCACATTGGAGAAATGTGCGACCATGACCATTGCCACTGCGAGGAAGGAATTGTAAAATCGGCTGCTGTGCATACTTTGCAGGTAACATTTTTTATTGTGCTGATTACTTTTGGGTTAAATTTTGTACTTCATGCAGTTGGTGAGGATGCACTTTCAGAATTGTTTTTAAACCGTGGCATTTTGGGAGAAATGACGGCAGGACTGATTGGTTTAATTCCGAACTGTGCAGCTTCTGTTACGGTTACACAGCTATATTTGGAAGGGGTACTTAGCTTTGGGGCTATGCTGAGTGGGCTTTTGACCGGATCGGGCGTTGGACTTCTTGTTTTATATAAGGTAAATCATAATTGGAAAGAAAATATATGTATTACCGGAATTTTATATATAATTGGAACTGTTTGTGGAATTACAATAAACTTTATTGGAATTTTGTAGGAGAGATTTTTGTGGAAGAACAGAGAAATATCTGGCAGAAACTGAAAAAGACAAAGCAAAGAGAATGTGTTTATGAGGTGCTTGCAGCAGCAGAAAAACCTATGAGTGCTGCCGACATTTATCAGGAAATATTACGGCATAAACCTGAGAGTGGTTATGCGATTTCTACCGTATATCGTGCTCTGCAGGCATTTGAGGAAGAACATTTGGTAAGCCGTACAAATCTTCCGGACAGTGACATGGCATTGTATGAGTGGAATGATGGTGGGCATCGCCACTATGCGATTTGCCTGCAATGTCATAAAAAAATTCCGTTAAAGGAGTGTCCGTTTCAGCATATAGAAATACAGGAGGCGGAAGCGGAATTTCAGGTGACCGGACATAGGGTTGAAGTTTACGGATATTGTGGAGAATGTAGGAAATAAGATGAAAGTTTTGGTTAGTGCGTGCCTTTTGGGACGAAATTGTAAATACAACGGTGGTAACAATTACCATGAGAAGTTAGCCGCTTTTTTACAGGACAAGGAAGTGATAGAGGTTTGCCCGGAGGTTTTGGGTGGATTGCCGACTCCGAGACCATGTGTGGAGCTGGTAGACGGAATAGCAATGGATAAAAATGGAAATTCGGCTGATGCTGCTTTCCGTAAAGGCGTAAAAATCAGCATGGAAAAAATTAAGGGACAAGAGATTGATTTGGTGATTTTGCAGTCCAGAAGTCCGAGCTGTGGGGTAAAGCAAATCTATGATGGAAGTTTTACGGGGAAGCTGGTAGAAGGAAGCGGATTGTTTGCTCAGGAATTAATGGATGCCGGATATAGGGTAATGGATGTTGAGGATATTTAAAAGAAGTGGTCACATTACGATTTTTAAATTCACATTATTTTAGATTACGGGTATTGACAATATCAATTATGCCGCCTGTAGTGACAATGTATTAATGTAATATGGGTGATGCGTTATGATTGAGAAAAAGAGGAGGCATGTCGTATGGTTACAAAGTTAAGTGTTGAAGGTCTCCCATTTATTGTTACGAAAAACAGCAAGGAAGCATTGAAAGAACAGGCAATCGCAATGCTTATGCTTGATTTGAAACGAGCAGAGGAAAGAGCAGATGCTAAGGGGGATTGATGCAGATGATTAAGAGAGGGAATTTTGATGTAGTCACAGATTATCGTTACTTAGTTGTGTCTTAAAATTATGTGTTTTATAGAATTGAAGCTAAATACATTCGAATAATCAACCTTTATTATGAGAAAGAGGATTTTATGTGGCAGTTGTTTGGCATTGATACCACACTGCAGGAAACGATAGATTATTGGGATGAGTAGAACAGAAACTTCCGGCTTGAGCATGAGTTTGCATGAAACAAATAAAATAGAAATGATTTAAGAGCCATTGTAGAGGCTTTTTTACTCTACAATGGCTCTCTTTCTGCACTGAAATGAAAATGTTCCTGACATTTCGTTATGTGTGACAAATTATGCTGCCGGTGTTAAGCCTGCCTGCTGTAACTGATAACGAAGAATGTTGATAATTGCTTCCTGATACTGCGCTTCGGTAATTGGAGCAGCCGGAGCAGTAACGACCGGAGTGGCAACAGTCGGAACGGTAGCAGCCGGAGCAGTAACGACTGGTGCGGCAACTGCCGGAGCAGAATCGGTTGGAGCTGTGGTTATAATATAAATAGCACTTTTATTTGTTTCGAAGGTTACGGTTTTCTGCTGCGAATCCAAATCATTTAAGACAACAGGTGCTGTATCGCCCAGTGCAGTTACATAGCAGGTGCCGGACTGGTTTTCCGGGAGTTGAAGTACAAGCCGGACTTTGTGGTCAAGTGTCTCTTTTGCTTTTCCGTCATAACCAAACGTAAAGGAGATGCGGAATGCACTGTGAAAACTGCCACCGGTCATTGCCTTTACTGCGGCTTTCGTTGCATCATCAATGGTAACAAGAGTGGTATTTAATGCCATGCCATCAATTTTGTAGCCGGAAGCATAATCACATGCCGGAGTGTTCCGGGTAAGAGAAGATCTGTTTTTGTCAGAGTCATACCGGTCACCTTTAAATTCTGCCTTTTGGTCAAAATGAGCAATTACAAGATGATTTTTCGTACCAAGAGAAAAGGAATAGGTACTGCTGTTGCTTACGATTACACC
>JAZNIP010000373.1:0-2038 GCA_045577575.1 Lachnospiraceae bacterium
AGGCTGTGTATTTTACAGCCTTATGTACCGCTGCGTTTCGTCCGAGTGCAAACGTGTCTGGAAGAAAATTGTGATGTTTCTGCCCTTATTAGATTACAAATCAAATTATTATTTTCTTAGCTCTCCTTGCCTACGTTCGCAATCTGTTCTTTCAGAACCTCTGCGCCCTTTTGAGCATCCTGAATTGCTTTGATTTGTTCCGCAAACTCTCCTTCTGCCTCTTCCCTGTGTGCCTCAAAGTATGCTTTTCCGATTTCCCGATAATTTTGGTCAATCACCTCTTCACATGTATGAAGCATATTCTTCAGCCTCGTCACCTCTGCCAGTTCCTTTGCCTTTCTGCTGATTCCCTGTCCTGTTTCTGTTACGGTTCTTTCCAATTTGTCAAAAAAGTTCATCCCAAAGCCTCCTATTAACCTTTCTTTATTATGCGCTATTATTCCATATCCTTAATCACTTCATATAACGAATGATCCTTAATATAATTAAACAGCTCCTGCATCTCCTGCGGAGATACCACCATACCATCCTTTATCCATGTAATCATAATAAAACCGAGAAACTCTGCATAATAGCTCGCAAGCATCTCATGTGACAGCAATCTGTGTCGCGACACTTTATTTCCCGAGGAAATATCTACCAGTTCTAAAATTGTCTCATAAAGACATTTTTTTACAATGCTTTCAAACGAATTCTGCCCCTCCATTCGGTACACTCTGCCGTAAAACTCTCTGTCCTTCTGCATCTGGACACATATCAGTACAACTGCTTCATTTAACATGTCATTATGTATCAACGGCTTGACCGGATAAATCACTTCCGAAACAAAAATATGCTCCAAAAGCTGATACTTATCCTGAAAATGGTTGTAAAAAGTAGGGCGGATTACACACGCTCCGTCTGTAATTTCCTGTATTGTAATTTTTTCAATGGGATTTTTCTTTGCAAGCTCCTTAAAGCTCTCTATTAACCGTTTTTCTACCTGCTCTTTTCTCCGCACTCGTTTTTCCTGCCTTACATACTTTTATGACTGCTTACGAAAGGTAATCGTTCCTGCCACCGCATCCATAGCATCTACAATCGCCAAAGATTCCACGCGGACACCTTTACCACGCAACAGTCTTCCTCCGTCCTGAAATCCTTTTTCTACGGCAATCCCTACTCCTTCAATGGATGCACCTGCGTTTTTTACCAAATCAATCAACCCCGCAACCGCACAGCCGTTTGCCAGAAAATCATCAATAATCAATACATGGTCATCTTCGCTCAAATATTTTTTTGATACGATAACATCATACACCCTTTTATGCGTAAAGGATTCAATCTTTGTACTGTAAACTTCACCATCAATATTGATGCTCTGTGCTTTTTTTGCAAAGACAACGGGTACATGAAAGTATTGTGCCGCAATGCAGGCAATTCCAATTCCGGAAGCCTCTATGGTAAGTATTTTCGTAATTTTATCGCTTGGAAACAGACGACGAAATTCCTTTCCCATTTCATTAAACAGCTCGATATCCATCTGATGATTCAGAAAGCTGTCCACCTTTAAAACATTGCCTTCTTTTACAAGCCCGTCTCTATGAATCCTCTCTTCCAGTAATCTCATAGTCTCTACCTCCATGTTTAGGGTAACAAAAAAGCCCTGCTTCCACAAGGCTTTTTTCACTTTAATAGGAAATCCCTTGTCACACTAACGTGTGAAAGTCATTCCTCTCCATCCTCAGAGAGCACACCATCAATAATGTGTACAATCCGCTTTGCCGATTTCGCCACCTTTAAATCATGTGTAATCATAACAATCGTATGCCCCATTTCATTAAGCTGCTCAAACAGCTTCAGTACCTCCCTGCCACTGGCAGTATCCAACGCCCCGGTAGGCTCATCTGCCAAAAGAAGTGCCGGCTCACCTACAAGTGCCCGGGCAATGGAAACTCGCTGCTTTTGTCCACCGGAAAGCTCCGAAGGCTTGTGCTCCAAACGATGGTCAATTCCCAACAGCCGGATAGTTTCCATACATTTTTCTTCTGCCTCTTTG
>JAZNIP010000374.1:0-2066 GCA_045577575.1 Lachnospiraceae bacterium
CAATTCAGACATTTATTAAATCTAAACCATCCCAAAATGCTCCAGCGCATCCTTTATCGCCTTTTCCTTCTCCACCGGACACTGCGGCTGTCTGCTATCTTCCGACTTAGGCAAGTTATAATTCTCTCCAACCTCTATTCCACACTTTCTTTTTACCTGTGAAATATACAGATTAGAAACCTTCAAACCATGCTCCTTCAGCACATATTCCTGGATTTCCTTATATGTCGCCTTACTCTCTGCTGAAGTCAAATCCAGCTCATCTAACTCTATTTCAACCTCGATTACATCATCCGGTTTTTATTTGGACAAGAGAACCACAGTCTCCACATGCACCGTCCCCGGGAACATGTCCACCATTGTTGCCTTCTCTACTTCATAGCCCCGCTCAATAAGTACCTCCAAATCTCTTGCCAGACTGGTCGGCTTACAGGAAATATAAAGAATCCGGTCTACACCATATGCAATGATTTTCTCCAATGCCTTCGGGTGAATGCCATCACGAGGAGGGTCAAGAATAATAAAGTCCGGTTTCTCATCAATTGTATCTAAGACCTTCAACACATCTCCTGCCAGAAATTCACAATTATGTAAACCATTTAATTCTGCATTCTTTTTCGCAGCCTCTACTGCTTCCTCTATAATTTCCACCCCTACTACCTTTTTCGCCACCGGTGCCATCATCTGGGCAATGGTTCCTGTTCCGCTATAAAGGTCAAACAACACCTTGTCAGGGCTACCGTCTGCTGCCGTGCCGATTTCCCCGATAAACCGTCTCGCCGTCTCATATAATACCTCCGCACCAAGACTGTTTGTCTGGAAAAATGAGAACTGGGAAATGCGGAATTTTAATCCAAGTAGCTCTTCATAAAAATAATCCTGACCATACAAAATAACAGTCTCATCACTCTTGACTACATCTGCAACAGAATCATTTTTCGTATGTAAAATACCAATAATTTTTCCATCTAACGCAAGTGAAAGAAGCTGCTCTTTTAATTCTGTCAGGTCATGCTCCTCCTGTGTTGTCGTTATGAGTGCAATCAAAATCTCCCCTGTTTTCACCGCTTTTCTTACCAGCAAATGGCGCAAATATCCCGTATGACGCAGTCTGTGATAAAATGTCGTTTCCCTTTCACGGAAAAACTCCAAAACCGTTGTTAGTATTTTACGATAATCCCCATCAACTATCTGGCATTCCGATACGGTCACAATATCATAAAAGCTGCCCTTTTTATGCATTCCAAGCTCTAAAGGACCATCCTTTATGCCATCTCCAAAGGAAAATTCCATCTTGTTACGATAACCGCAGGTTACCGGGCTCGGATGAATGGGCTCAAAAACACATTCTGTCTTTTGCTTTTCCAGTACCGGCAAAAGCAATGCCTTCACTTGAGATTCTTTCAATGCCAACTGCTCCTCATAAGGCAAATTCTGGTAACTGCAGCCACCACAGCTGCCAAAATGCAGACACTTACTTTCAACCTCATTCTTTGCCGGTGTAAGCACCTCCAATAATCTCCCCTCTGCTTTTCCTTTGCGTACCTTATTCACCGCAAATGAAATCTTCTGTCCCGGAAGAGCTCCCTTTACTGTGCAAAGTGAACCATCCTCACACTGCACAATTGCTTTATTCGGAAACTTCACCTCAATTACCAATCCCTCTGCTATCTGTCCTTTTTTCATATCCTACTGCTCCCAATCTCTCACATAATCTAAATTTTCCTAATATATTAAAAACGGGATGCTGTCCGCACCCCGCTGCATTATAACATTCTTTTTCTATGTGTCAGGCTACACCTCTGTGCTGTCATCCTCATCATCTACATCAGCATCGTCATCCTCAAAGAACTCATCATCAAAATCGTCTTCAAAGTCATCCTCAAAATCTTCCAGATAATCCGGTGTAAAATAACGATATACTGCATAAGCAATCGCTGCTACCGCTGCCACAGCAAGCACTCCTGCAATAATCCAACACATCGGAGAAATCTCTTTCTTCTCTTCTTTCTTTCCCATAAGCTCCTGAAGTTTTTTCACATTAATTACTTCTTCTAATCTATTCA
>JAZNIP010000375.1:0-3044 GCA_045577575.1 Lachnospiraceae bacterium
GATTATTAAGATGAATCTGCAAAAAGCATTGGAGGAAATCCGGGAAAAAATAGAAAATGAGCGGGCTCAGGAGGATTATCTGGAGAAGTTTAAGGAAGAAATGCTGGAATATGAGCAGTTTTCCAGACGTAACTTTTTTGAGAAGGTATTTGAAGGTCAGCTTTCGGTTCAGGAAATATATGAGGAGGCACAGAAGCTTTCTTTGGAAATGAATGCATCCGGCTATAATCTTGCGATGGTCAGTCTGTGGGAAAAGAAAAATGTTGAGGAGCGTTCTCAGGATTCCCGCCTGATTGCCGGAAAAAGAGAAGAGCTTACCAGATATTTTCGCAGATATCCGGAGTTTTTAATGTTTCGCTGGAACATTAATACCTATGGTATTTTGATGAAGGGTGAGGCAGAGCAAATGCAGGAGCTGAAAGCGAAATGTCTCGAAAACATTGTTCGCATCTGCTCTTCTCAAGACGGAGAGATTGAGTGGTATCTGGCGATGGGGGAGCCGGTGGAGCGTCTGAGCCTTTTGCCGGAATGCTACAATAAGGTAAATCATCTGATGTCCTATCGGTTTTTGAAGCCACAGGAGCATATATTGACTTCAGAGGTGCTCACAGAATTTACTTCGAAAAACGATGAGAAAAATTCGCTGGGCGGTGTTGATATTTCAAAGGTTGACCCGGAAATACTTAAGGGATTTTTGATGCGCGGTCAGGCAGAAGAGGTGGAGGATTTTGTTGACAGCTTTTTGGAGAGCCAGAAGATGGCGTTAAAGTCAAAGCTGTTTCGGGATTATATGATGCTCAGCATTCGGTTTACGACAATTGCGTTTGTCGAAAAGCTGGGATACAGTCAGGACGAATTTTTGGAGAGTAGTTGGACCGATAAAATGCAGAATATGAGCCTGAGTGAGGAGGATATGCGACCTTATATGCTGAGTCTGCTGCGAAGAGCAATTGAACTGAGCACAAAGGAAAAGGATTCTCAGGGTAAAAAACTGATTAAAAAAGCGTTGGAATATATCGAAGAAAATTACGCGAGAGAATCACTTTCTCTGAATGAGGCTGCGGGTGCAGTGGAGGTAAGTGCCAATTATTTCAGTGCGGTATTCAGTCAGGAAATGGAAATGACCTTTACGGAATATGTGACACAGAAGCGTATGGAAAAGGCGAAAATGCTGCTGCGTCAAACCGAAATGCATTCCGGTGAAATCGCAGCAGAGATAGGCTTTAAAGACCCTCATTATTTTAGCTTTGTATTTAAAAAGACACAGGGCTGTACACCGAGAGAGTATCGTAGCGGCGGAGCCAGAAGCTAGCGGTGAGGTGCATCGCTGCCTCTTTTGATGAGCTGCCAGGAAAGCTCATGTGATATCACGGGGTGTCCCTGTATCATGTCGAGCAGACAGCCGGCGGCTGTTTCGCCCAGTTCATGAGGCTTATGAGAGAGAGAAGTGATGCGTATAAAATCAAGGTCGCTCATGTAGCTGTTGTCAAAGGAAACCACGGAAATGTCCTCGGGTACACGAATGCCGGCATAGCGCATTTCGCGGATGAGATAATAAGCGATTTCATCGTTGTGGCAGATGACGGCTGAATGGCTTTCCCGGATTTTATGTAAAAAGGCGGTTAAAAAACCAGTGTCGGATTTTTGTTCCAGCGCCTCTAATTCTGTCGCGGTGTACCATAAGAGCGCCTCATCGGGAAAGGGAATGCCGAAGTCGCGTAGAGCAGTGAGAAAGCCGTGATAACGCTCCGGTCCCTGCTGATCATCGATTTTAAATATTCCGGCAATGCGGGAATGCTGATTTTGAATAAGATGCTTTCCAAGAAGATAGCCGCCATAAAAGTTATCATCCTTGATATGAATGATATCGGGGCAGGCAGGATAGTATCCGTTGATAAAGAGAACGGCAATTCCGTTGTCCTGCAGTTTTTTATAGAAATCAATATTGGGATTGGGAAGAGCTGTTTTACAGCCCTCCACGATCAGACCACGAATGGAGGAGCCTGACAGCTCCTCTAAAATTTTGCGCTCCAATGCAAGCTTTGAATAAGTGGAATAAGTTTGTACCGTATATCCTTTCGGGCGCAGGACGGATTTAATATCGGAAATCAATGCCGGTGAAGTATATTCTTCTGCGTGATTCATGATAATTGCAATTGTATTTTGTCTGGAACCGAGTCCGGTAGAAAAGGAACCGCTTCCGTGCCGTTTTTCAATTAAACCTTCTTTTTCCAAAAGCTGCAGGGAAAGCCGGACGGTCTGGCGGCTGAGGTGATACTGACGGCAGAGCGTATTTTCGGAGGGCAGCTTATACCCCGGCGTATTTTCGTTTTGAAAAATGAGTTCCCGGAGAATATTGGCAAGACGGATATACTTAGCGGGCATAGGTGCCTCCTTTCGGAATAAAAATTTTATATTTTTCATTATAACCGTAAAACTTCTACTTCTAAAGTAAAAAATATTATTTTTGCAAGAAAAATAAAAACATAAATAATTAACAAATTGGGATGAAAAAATGAACAAATTATGAACGAGAGAGAAAATTTGACAAAATAAAAAGGCGGAAAAATAATTTATTGCTCTGACAGGACAAAGTAAAAAACAAAGAAAAACCCACCTTTTATTCTAAAAATCATAAAAAAATAACCGAAAATGCGAACTTGTACTATGAGTAAATGAATAAATACAAACTTGTATTAGATATTGCGACAAACGTGTAAAAATGGGGATTTCTTGCGTTGACGATAAGGGGGATATCGGGTTAAAGTAGAATCACAACAGGCGAGCAAGCCAAACAACAGGCAAATATGCCAAAAGAAAGGGAGGACATTTCAATGTTAAGAAAGAAATTAGCAGTATTACTTGCAGCAACTATGGTTGTAGCTACAATGGCTGGATGCGGCGGCGCTAAAGAAGAAACAGCAGCACCTGCAGCAGCAGAACCGGCTAAGACAGAAGCAGCAGCACCTGCAGCAGAAGCGAAAGAAGAAGCACCTGCAGCAGAAGCAAGCGATGACGTTATCTCCATCGGTTTCGCACAGGTT